>JAXDKY010000283.1:0-4426 GCA_034666885.1 Chloroflexota bacterium | reverse complement strand
GCGACCAGGCTGCTGTTCGGCGGCAACCTGCTCCGTCAGCCGGCGTACCGCTCGATCGACCATCGCGTGGTCGGCGATCTCGATAACGCTGACACGATCATGAACGACACGTTCTGGATCGGGGTCTTCCCGGGCCTCGGCGTCGAACAACTGGACCACGTCATCGCGAGCTTCCAGGAGGCGTACGCGACCTCCCGGGTGCCGCGGACGCAGCCCGGATGAGGGTGGCCTGGATCAACGACAAACTCGAACCGAGCGGTGGGGCCACGAAGTTGCTTCCGGCAGCATCCCGGATCCTCGCCCAGCATGGTCACGAGGTCGTCCCGTTCCTCGGGCTGCGAGAGGACGAGGGGGTGGCGGCCGAGTGGCTCCCGCTCCAGCCTCCCGAGGTCGGCCGGCGCAGCGCGCTTGGGATCGCCCGGCGGGCATGGCCAGATCCCGTGGTCTCGCGGAGTCTCGAGCGCTTCATCCGGACCGTCCGACCGGCGGTCGCGATCGTGCAGAACGTCCACCAGTACCTCTCGCTCGATGTCCTGCGGACGCTTCGTGGTGCCGAGGTTCCGACCGTTCTCCTGGTCAACGACCATGCGCTGTACTGCGTGAACAAGTACGGCTTCCGGGGCGGCGGACCGTGCCACCGGTGCGTGGACAAGCGGTTCGTGCGAGGAGCGGTCCTGAACTGCTCGCTCAAGGGATTTCCCCTGGGCTTGATGGAATCCGCCGTGCGCGCGACGGCCCTGACCGCGCAGTGGCGCCAGCCGATCTGGGAATCGGTCGGTTCCATCTATACGAACGGGACCGGCATGGTCGACACCCTGCGGGCCCTGGGCGCTGACCCGGACAAGATCATCGAAGGCGTCTTTCCGATGGAGTTCGAGCCGGCGCCCGAGACGCTGGCCGCCGAGCAGGACCCGTACCTCGTCTATTACGGATCGTCGCTGCCGGTAAAGGGCGTCCCGGTCCTGCTCGAGGCCCTTCGCCACCTCGCTCAGCCCATCCGCCTGCGGCTCTACATGCTGCACCCCTCACCGTCGCTGCTGGCGCAGGTCCAGGAGATTCGCGCGAACACGCCCCATTCGATCGAGGTGGACGAGGAGTCGCGCTGGACGACCGGGGTCCGAGACGCGGTGGCGCGAGCCCGCGCCGTCGTGGTCCCATCTGCCTGGCACGGGCCCCATGAGCTCGTCGCCTACGAGTCGATGTCCCTTGGGCGGACGATCATCGCGTCGTCAGGCAGCGGCAATGCCGACCTGCTCACCCCGGAGGAAGATGGACTCGTCTTTCCGATGAACGACTCGCGTGCGCTTGCCGAAGTCATCGATCGTGTCTGGCAGGACCCGGGTCTCGCGGATCGTCTCGGGTCGAACGCTCGAAAGACCTACGAGCAACGTCTCGGCCCGGACCGCTGGTACGAGGCCTTCATGCGGGCGATCGCGGTCGCCCAGGCCGCATGACCGCTTGGGGATCGCTCCAGCATCTCGCCGAGTTGCTGGCTTGCCCGCGTTGCCACGGCGACTTGCGGTTGACCGAGGACGGGCTGCGATGTACGTCGTGCGACCAGACATTTCCGATCGTCGACGGCATCCCCATCTTTCTCGACGACCTCGACGCGGCCAGCCACGACGAGCTCGATCACGGGCGGGAACCGGACGGCCATCATGCCGCCGACACCGCTCACAAGCACCGCCAGGCCGAGCACTTCGACCTGATGGCCGCCGAGGAGTTCGAGATCGAACGGCCACGGGGGGCACCCCGTCTCTACGGCTGGCTCCTGGCCGAGAAGTTCCGTCGCTCGGTCGCGCCGATCGGCCCCCAGCTCGCCGGCGCCACCGTCCTCACGGTTTGCGGCGGCTCGGGCATGGATGCCGAGTTTCTCGCCGACCGCGGCGCGTCCGTGATCTCCTCCGACATCTCGATCGGAGCGTCGCGCCGGGCACGCGAGCGGGCTCGCAAGCACGCGGTGAACATGGTTCCCATCGTCGCCGATGTCGAGCGACTGCCCTTCCGCGACGGGTCGATCGACCTCGTCTTCGTGCACGACGGCCTGCATCACCTCGAGCAGCCTGAGACGGGACTTCGGGAGATGACTCGCGTTGCGCGACGGTGGATCGCCGTGACCGAGCCGGCTCGTGCCCGCTTGACCTCGGTCGCCATCCTGCTGGGCTTGGCCCAGACGGCCGAGGAGTCGGGTAACCGGGTCATGAGACTGGAGCCTCGTGACGTGCTCGGGATCCTCCAACCCCTGGGGTTCGAGCGCCTCGCTGCCGGACGGTACGCCATGTACTACCGGCACCAGCCCGGCGTCGTGTTTCGCCTCTTGAGTCGGCCGGGACTATTCCAGCTTGCAACGGCCGGCTGGCGCCTCGCGAACGCCATCCTCGGTCGTTTCGGCAACAAGATGGTGGTCGTCGGCGAGCGTCGGCCGTGAGCCGGGTCAGCCCGCAGTAGAGGCACCGCTCGCGGCATGCGACCGCTCGTTCGGGGTGACGACCCCGGCCGACGGGCTGCCGACGGTCTCGTAGCGGAATCCGATCGCGGGGAGATCCAACGACCGGAGGAGCCGCCGGCCGTCGAACACCAGCGGGGTCGACATGGAATCGTGGACCGCCGCCCAATCCAGGTCGACGTACTCGGGCCAGTCGGTCGCGATGACGGCCACGTCGGCATCGCGCAGCGCCGCTTCCGCAGAGCCTGCGATGGCAAGTCCTGGCAACGCCTTGACGGCATGCTCCGAGGCCATCGGATCGTGGGCCACGACGATCGCTCCCACGTCGAGAAGCACCTGAGCGACATGCAGGGCGGGCGAGAGCCGGATGTCGTCCGTGCCGGCCTTGAACGCCAGTCCCAGGAGCGCGACGCGCTTGCCACGGGGATCGCCCAGCGCCGCGATGATGCGATCGGCAAACCTCCGCTGGTGGCTCTCGTTCGCCTCAGCGGCCGCCGCGGTCATCTGCATCGGTAGGCCCCGATCACGGCCGGCGCTGGCAAGCGTCCCGAGTTCCTTGGGCAGGCAACTGCCTCCGAACCCGAAGCTTGGGCGCATGTAGTTGCTCCCGATGCGCGGATCCAGGCCGATTCCGTTGAGCACGACGTCGATGTCCGCGGACAGCACTTCGCTGAGCGTCGCGAGTTCGTTGGTGAACGACAGCTTGAGGGCCAGGAAGGCGTTGGACCCATTCTTGATCAGGTCGGCTTCGGCGATGCCGACGAAGAGGACTGGGGCGGTCGGATCGATCTGCAGCAGCCCATTGACCTGCTCGAGAGCCTCGGGATCGGCGTCCGGGAATCGCCCGATGACGACACGAGTCGGATGCAGGAAGTCGTGGAAGGCACTCCCCTGGCGCAGGAACTCGGGGTTCGTGAACGTCCGGCTGGTCGGAGCCGCCGACCAGCCCATGACCTGCGAGGTCGAGCCGACGGGTAGCGTGCTGCGGATGATCAGGATCGCCCCGCCGGCCAGTGGCCCACGCACGCTGGCCAGGGCCGACTCGACCTGTCGGAGATCTCCGCGGCCGGCCCCGTCCATGGGCGTCCCCACGCACAGGAGGACCGCGTCGACCGGTTCCCCGGACGGCGCCGAGGTCACGGTGATCCGGGAGCGGATCTCGGGGTCGTCGAACGCATCACTGAGGCCGGGCTCGGCGATCGGAAGCTTTCCTGACCGCAGTGCGTCAACCCGGTCCACGCTGACTTCGATGAGCTCGACGATGTGGCCAGCGGCGGCCAGCCCGATGGCCGTGGTCAGGCCGACATAGCCGGCGCCTACGACCAGGACGCGTTGCGGGGTTGCTCCCATGAGGTCCAAGGGTAGCCGAGTTCGCGTCGTCGGCGGAGTTCGCGACCCTCGATACCCCGGTATCATCGCTGCCCGCGGCAGCCTCAGCCGATGCGCCTTTCCTCTCGCCTTGCGATGCCTGGCCGCATCGGCCCGTCAACGACCGCGAAGCAGCACAAGGCTTCCATGCTCGACGGTCATCCTCGTTATCAAGACGATTGGCTCGACGCCTTCCACGACGCCATCCGGCAGAACACCGGTGATGGCACCGTCATCCTCGATATCGGGTCCGGCCGCCACCCGAGCGTGCCGCCCGCGATGCGCCAACCGGCAAGCACCTACATCGGGCTTGACCTGTCCGAGGAGCAATTGCGGCTCGCCGGAGACGGTGCCTACGATCGCCTCGTTGTCTCGGATCTGACCGAACGCGTGCCGGAGCTGGTCGGGACGATCGATCTGGCCGTGAGCTGGCAGGTCCTCGAGCATGTCGCTCCGATGTCGACCGCCCTCGACAACGTCCACGAGTACCTTCGCCCGGGCGGGGTCCTGGTTGCCGGTTTCTCCGGAGCGTGGTCGGCGTTTGCCGTCGCCAACCGCCTCATCCCACACCGGATCGCGAGGTTCGCCCTCCAGCGGCTCCTCGCGCGCGAT
>JAXDKY010000282.1:0-4132 GCA_034666885.1 Chloroflexota bacterium | reverse complement strand
CGTCGACGATGGCGACGCCGATGCGCCGCTCCCCGAGGTCGATGCCAAGCACGCTCATGGCGAGGCAGCTTCCGAGGTCGTCACCTCGACCCGGGAGTCGAGGGTCGGGACCGTGCCGACCCAATCGGGCCAGACCGTCAGCTGCGACTCCCCGTAGGTGCCCAGGATCTGGCGCGCCTGGTCGATGGGCTTGCCCATGATCTCGGCCTTGATGGCCGCCGTGTCGAGCACCAGGACTTCGCGGGCGGTGACCACCGCCGGGAACGTGATGATCCCCGCGACGATCTCGGCCGGCGCGGGTTCGAACTGGCCCGAGCCGTCGATCAACGCGAACCCGGGATCGACACTCGAGGCGATGCGCGCCTCGGCCACGGTCTGGACCGGCGCGGTATCGACGGCGACGACCGTCCCCGAGGCCGTCGCGCTGAGATCGAAGGCGTCGACCTCCTGGCCGACGAGCGTCGCCAAATCGACGCTATAGACCGGCGCGCCCAGGACCTTGGTCTCGGGAAAGACCGTGCTGGCGTCACCCGTAAGGTTCGGGTCGGCGAGCTGTGCGTCGAACGCCGCCGCGAGGCTGGCGGTGAGGGCCGCGGTCGCCTTGTCGACGTCCTCCTGCTTGATGCGCTTGAACTCTGTCCGGGTGCCGCCCGTGGTCGCGTCGGGGTTGTTGACCTTCAGGAAGAAGGGCTCCTCGCCGCGTGGGACGGTCGTGATCGTGTTGGGCTCGACGTTGCCGTCCGGTCCGGGATCGACGGCGGTGACGTTGACCGTCGCGTGCGACGGGACGATCTGCAGCCCGACGAGCTGCGCGCGCTTGATGTTCACCTTGCTGTCCGTCTGGAAGCGGACCCCGGAGCTGGTGCTGACGATGCTGCCCTTCGGGATCGAGTTCGAACTGGTGGGGTCGAGGTTGTCGAACCGGACCGCACCCTTCGCGTTCGCCGCCTCGACCCGTTTGCCGGTCGCCGGAAAGTTGTCGGCCGCCTCGACGGGGACCGGGATCAGCCTGGCGGGCACGACCAGGTTCTCGGCGTCCGGCTGCGTCGCGTCCGTGCTGGCCGTGATCCGCACGGATACCGGCCCGATGCTCTGCTGCCGAGGCGTGACGACCGCAGTCGCCGTCGGCAGGAACAGGAAGGCGCCCGCGCCGCCGACGATCAGGGCGAGGGCCAGCACGGCGAGGCCCATCAGGACGGGTGTCCGACCGATGGCCGGGCGCGCGAGTCGGGCGCCGGGCCCGGGCGGTGGCGTCCTGGGGCGCTGCGCGTCGGCGGCCGGCGTGTCTGCGACCACCCGTGCGGCCGGGATCGCGGCGGGGGTTCGCCCGGCGCGCCTCGGCTCGACGGCGTCGGGCACTGCGGTGGCGGGGATCGCGCCAGTGCCCACCGTCGATGTCGTCGCGGCCGTCGCGGCTCCCGCGGCCGCCGCCCCCAGACCTGCGGCACCGGCGGCGGCCGCCGCCCCACGGGTGGCGTCACCGACCGCCGCGTCGCCCCTGGGTCGACGACCACGGGTCCTGGCGCTCGGCACCGGCGTGGCGACCGTATCGCTATCCAGCAGGCCAAGGTCGTCGCCGAAACCGCGGTCGTCACCGATCCCAGCGGCCCCGCCCGCGCCGGCGCCCGCCGCTGCCGCTGCAGCGACCCCGGCCGTGGATCCGCCGGCGGCATCCTCCCCACCGTCTTCCAGCGACGATTCGTACTCCCCCACCGTCGCGAAGATCGGCAGACCCGCCGAAGCGGCGAGGGCCCGCGTGGCGGCGTCGCCGGCCACCACGGACAGTCGCTTGCCGTTGGTCATCGCGTCGCGGGCAAGGAGCCGGAAGTTGATGCGCGACGTCGCCACGCGCGACCCGCCCGGCAGGACCACGGCGACGCGGCTCCCCTCCACGGACCGGATGCGGGCCGCCGCCGACGTGATCTCGTCGTCGATGTCGAGGTAGATGACGCCGCCGGCCACGATCAGACCCGCATCGCGCGCAGGACCCGCCGGAGGGCGACGTCGAGCGCGTCCTCGGTCGTCTGCAGCTCGATCGCCTGGTAGGCCAGGCCGAGGGGCGTCACATCCTGCTGGTCGACGAGCAGTGCCGTCGCGTCGATGACCGTCTCGATCTGGTCCGGCGTGATCACCGTGACCTCGGGCGGCCGGGCGAAGGGCATCGCCTTCCAGAAGGTCTCGGCGGCGAGCGCGGCGGGGATCTCCGGCAGCCGCGACCCGCCGCCGCACAGGTAGATCCGCGACGGGAGCATGTCGCCGCCGGCGAGTTCCTCCATGACCAGCTCGACGCCGGCGGCCCAGACCCGGACGTCGTCGCTGACGATCCGGGCGACCTCGTCGCGGGCGTCCACCGGCAGCCCGCGGGCGTAGTCGACCTTGAGCGATTCAGCCCGGGGGAACGGCAGGTCCAGCCGATCGGCGAGCGACTTCGTGAACGCCCGGCCCCCGAGGGCGAACATCCGTGTCCCCTCGATGCCGCCCTGGCGCACGAGGGCCACGTCCGTGGTGCCGCCGCCGACATCGACGAACAGGGCGCCCGCCTGGCGCACCTGTTCTGTGCCGAGGACCCGGGCTACCGCGTAGGGCTCGGCGACGATCTCGAGCAGCTCCAGGTCGAGCTGCGACGCCACGCTCTGCAACGCACCCAGGTGCACGAGCGGCGCAAACGCGTTGAAGATCCCGATCTTCACGTGCCGTCCCTGGAACCCGACCGGGTTCGTGAGCGCATAGCCGTCGATCGACGCGCCGGTCACCGCCGCGTGCACCAGCCGGACATCGACGTGGGGCAGGCCCGTCTCCCAGATGATCGCGCGCTCGGCCTCGCGGAGCGCCTCGCGCTGGACCGAATCGATGAGCTTCTGGAGCTCGTTCTCGGTGATCGGCGCGTCCGGCTTCTTGCGCTCCTGGCTGTGCGTCGTCGTGAAGCCCTTGACGAGCTCGCCGGCGATGCCGATGACGACCTGGCTCGGCCGAAAGCCGGCCATCTCCTCGGCTTCCTGCAGGGCGACCGCGCAGTTGTCGACGACCGCGGCGATGTCCGCGACCGTGCCGGATTGCATGTGCGAGAGGCCCTGCCGCTTGCGGCCGACACCGCGGACCGTCCCGAGACCGGCCTCGTCGATCTCGAACACGAGCGCCTTGGCGAATTCGGTCCCGATATCGAGCGCGGTGCAGACGGCCAGGCTCTCCGCCTCGTCGCGTTGCCAGATCCGCCGCCAGAAGGCCATCAGCCCTCCGTGTCGGTGGGCTGGGCGAGCGAGTCCCGGATGGCGGCCTGGGCCTGGGCCAGGCCTTCGCGTCGTGTCCCCGTTCCCTGCGCCATCTGCGGCCGGCCACCGCCCTTCGCACCCAACGGCTCCGCGGCGGCCTTGACGAGATCGCCGGCGCCGATGCCTTGCTCGACGAGGTCGTCGGACACGGTCACGAACACCTGTGGTGCCTCGGCGTCGAGGAATAGCGCGATCACCCCGGACGGCAGGGCGTGGCGGATCGCCTTGGCCGCAGCCTTCAGCGCATCCATCGAGTCGTACGGGATCGAGGCCGCGACGAGCCGGACACCCGGGGCGACCTCCTCGGCCCGGGCCGCGAGCTCGGTCGGTTGCGGGATGCCGGTCGCCGCGCCCGCCTTGAGTCGGCGCCTGGCATCGCGCAGCTCCTCCTGGAGGGCCGCGATGCGGTCGTCGATCGCCTCGAGGGTCTGGGCGCCGACGGCGTGCGCGACGCCCTCCAGGGTCCTCATCCGCTCGCGGGCGAGCCGGTCGGCCGCGACGCCGGTGAGCGCCTCGATCCGGCGCATCCCGGAGCCGATGCTGCGCTCCGCGGTGATGACGAACCCGCCGATCTGGCCGGTCGCCCGGCAGTGCGTGCCGCCACACAGCTCGAAGCTGTAGTCCTGGACACGGACGGTTCGAACCGTCTCGCCGTACTTCTCGTCGAAGAACGCGTCCGCCCCCCGCTCGATCGCCTCGGCCATCGGCAGGAATTCGACCGTGACCGTTCGGTCCTCGCGGATGATCCGGCGCGCCTCGTCCTCGATCGCCCGCTTCTCGTCGTCGGTGAGGGCTCGATCGAAGGGATAGTCGAAGCGCAGGTAGTCGGGGGTCACGAGCGAGCCGGCCTGGCGCGCCCGGTC
>JAXDKY010000281.1:0-9827 GCA_034666885.1 Chloroflexota bacterium | reverse complement strand
CGTCGCTGCCGCCAACGGCGCTGATGCGCACATCCACGGCTTCGGCCCGGGCATAGGTCGCCACCTCGGGGTTCGAGGTCCGCAGGATCTCCTCGCCGAGGATCTCCGCAACCTGCGATTCGCCGATCCCGGTCAGGCGGTAGGTGCGGACCGCGACATCCGCGCCGAGACCTCGTGACCGCAGCCGCGGCAGCGCGTCATCGGCCCACATCGGGCGCATCTCGCGCGGCGGCCCGGGCAGGGCGATGGCAACGCGCCCGTCCGGGCGAGACACGAACCAGCCGGGCGCGGTCCCATTCGGGTTGGGCAGGGGCTCCGCGGAAGGGATCAGCCAGGCCTGCTTGAGGTTCAGCTCCGGGAACGGGAGGTCGCGACGGGCCCACAACTCGCGCAGCCAGCGCTCCAGGTCGGGGTCCACGACCGGGCTCTCGCCGAGGACCTCGGCGATCGCCTCGCGCGTCAGATCGTCGGGCGTGGGTCCGAGGCCACCGGTGCTGACGACCAGATCGGCCCGCTCGAACGCCGCCGCGAATGCACCGGCGACGACGTCGAGCCGGTCGGGCAGGGCGGTGATCCGGCCCACCGTGACGCCGGCGTCCGTCAGAGTGCGGGCGAGCTCCCCGGCGTTCGTGTCACGAGTGTCGCCGACGACCAGCTCCGAGCCGATGCTGAGCAACTCGGCCGTCAGGATGCGGCGTTCCGTCGGCGGGCTCGGCATGACCGCAGCGTAACGGTCCTGCGAGGTCCCCGGAGTCTCGCCGCGGCCGGCCGTCATCCGGGCGCTGCTATCATCGCCGCCCGCACCGGTCACGCCGGTGGCCTGCCCAAACCGAGCCCGGAGCACGACCCTGGACGACCGACGCTCGACTCCGCCCGAACCCCACCCGCTCGGCTTGCGTGCCCAGTTCGGCGCCACGCGCGAGGCCGCGATCCGGCTCGTCGTCGCCCATATCGACCTGGCCAAGGCCGAGATGTCCGCGATCGGTGGGGAGATCGCGAAGGTCGCCGGGTTCTTCTGCCTGGGCATCGCGGTGGTCCTGATCGCCGTCATGCTCGGGATCATCGGAACGTCGCTGTTCCTGGCCGAGTGGCTGCTCGGTTCGATGGGCTGGGGCGTCCTGCACGGCATGCTGCTGTTGATCGCGATCGGTGTGACCTGCGTCCTGGTGCCACTCGGCATGAGCTCGGTCAGGGTCGGGGTCGCGTTCCTCGTCGGGGTGGCCGTGGCCGTCCTCGTCTCGGTCCTGCTGACGCTCGCGCTACCGAACCAGCTGTACCGGTCGATCGGCGAGTCGGCGCTGCCGGGCATCGAGCCCGGCGTCCGGCCGCTGGTCGTGGGCGCGGCCATCTGGGCGGTCATCGGGCTGCTCGGGGGTCTCGTCGTCGCGCTTCGGTTCGACGGTTGGGGCGGGCGAATCGGAGCGTTGCTCGGCGGCGCCGTGCTCGGTGCGCTGGTCGGCGCGGTCACGTCGCTCGACACCGGGCCGCAGGTGGGCAGTGGCATCGGGATCGCCGTTGGCTATCTCACCTGGATCGGCGTGATGGCCGCCGACATGGCACGCAGCGGTGTGGACGTCGAGGCCCTCAAGGCACGGTTCATGCCGACCCAGACCATCGAGACCAGCAAGGAGACGCTCGCGTGGCTACAGAGCAAGATGCCGCCCGGCTTCGGGTCCTAGCGGCTCGAGCGGAGCTGGCCAAGCAGGTCGAGCTGCTGGAGGCGTCGGGACGGGCCGCCATCGATATCCCCGCCAAGGTCCGGCGCAGCCCGGCCAAAGCGGCCGCGCTGGTTGGCGGCGCGGGGTTCCTGGCGCTCAAGGGCCCGCAGCGGCTCTTTCGCGCCGCTCGTGAGGCGGTCCGCGGCAAACCCGAGCCCCTGCCGGCAAGGATGCTGCCCGAGGAGGTCGAGAAGACGCTCCGCAAGCTCGGCAACGATGGCGACAAGGTGCGCGGCGCGCTGGAGCGTGACTTCGCCGAGTACGCCAAGAAGTCGCAGAAGGACCGGCAGGCGATCGGGTCGGTGCTGTTGCTCGCCCTGGGCCGACCGCTGGCCTCGCGGGCCGCGAAGGCGATCGGCGACATGGTGTTCTCGCCCAACCCGCAGGACGTGTCGGCGCGCCTCGCACAGATCCGTGAGCGGACGGGGGAGGGGGTCGATCGATCTCGCGCGGCCGCCCGGGACCGCATCGCGTCGGCGCGGCGGGACGATGCCGATCCGGGCACCCCGCAGAGCCCTGCCGACGAGACGGCGCCGACCGGCATCTGAACCGGGTGGTAGGCGAGGTCGGGGTCGAACCGACACGCTGCTCACGCAGCACCGGCTCCTAAGGCCGGCGCGTCTGCCATTCCGCCACTCGCCCGGGCCTAGTCTCGCAGAAGTCCGGTGTGTGAGCGCCCGGGGCTTGACAGGAGGGGTTCTATGGATGTGAACCCCCAGTCGCCGTGGTCCGCGCCCTGTCCACCCGTCCCCGTGGAGGTCCCGCGATGCGCAGCATGGTTCGACGTTCCCTCGCCCTTCTGACCCTTGTGGCCCTGCTGCTCGGGGTGGTCGGCGCCTCCGCGCCAGCCGCGTTCGCGCGGCAATCGACGTCCACGCGGGTGGCGGGAATCAACGTCGATGCGACCACGATCCCGCAGCTCCAGCGACTCATGGATCGGCACCGGCTCACGTCGGTCCAGCTCGTGCAGTTCTACCTGAATCGGATCAAGAAGCTGAATCCGATGCTCCACGCGATCGTCGCGGTCAGCCCGACGGCGCTGGCCGACGCGCGCGCCGCGGACAAGGCTCGGCGGCGCGGCGACCACCGGCCCCTGCTTGGGATCCCGGTCATCGTCAAGGACAACATCGACACGATCGGGATGCCAACGACCGCCGGTTCCTACGCGCTCAAGGGCAGCAGTCCGTCCGATGCGTTCGTCGTTCAGCGGTTGCGCGCCGCAGGGGCGCTGATCATCGCCAAGGCGAACCTGAGCGAATGGGCGAACTTCCGCTCGATCCCGTCGTCGAGTGGCTGGAGCGGGATCGGTGGTCAGACGAACATGCCGTACGTCCTCGATCGCAATCCGTGCGGGTCGAGCTCCGGTTCAGGCGTCGCGGCCGCCGCGGATCTCGCGACCGTCGCGGTCGGCACCGAGACCGATGGTTCCGTCGTGTGCCCGGCGGGAGCGAATGCTCTCGTCGGTATCAAGCCGACGGTCGGACTCGTCAGCCGGGCCGGCATCGTCCCGATCACGGCCGACCAGGACACGGCCGGCCCGATGACCCGCAACGTGACCGACGCGGCGGTGGTCCTCGGGGCCATGACCGGCGTCGACTCGGCCGATCCCGCGACCTCGGCCCAGGTTGGCCATGCCTTTGGCGATTACACCCAGTTCCTCGACAAGGATGCCCTCGCTGGCACGCGCATCGGCGTCTGGCGGAAGGACACCTACAACTTACGCACGGACCAGGACATCGAGCCCATCCTCGCCGAGGCGATCGATGCACTCAAGAGCCGTGGCGCCACGGTGATCGACCCGACCGACATCGACCTGTCAGCGGCATTCGCGAACGAGTACCTGGCCCTCACCTGCGAGTTCAAGTCCGACATCGCCTCCTATCTCGGCACGTACACGTCGGCCAGCTACCCGAAGACCCTCCAGGACCTGATCGCCTTCAACGATGCGCACCCAGCCCTCGAGGGACCGTGGAACTCCCAGATCTTCCTCGATGCCCAGGCGACCGGTGGTCGGGGCGCTCCTGACTGCCAGGCAGCCCGCGCCGCGGCAACATCCGGCACGCAGGCAGCCCTCGACGGGGTCATGGCCGCGAACAACCTCGACGCGATCATCGCGGTCACGAACGGCCCAGCCTGGGTGACGAACCCGGACCCGGAAAAGGGCGATCTTGACGGCGATTTTGGCCTCTTCGTCGGGTCGTCGACGGCCTCGGCGGTCGCCGGTTACGGCACGATCACGGTGCCCGCGGGCTACGTCGGCCCGTTGCCGATCGGCGTTTCGTTCATCGGCGGCCGCTGGGACGAGGCGAACCTGATCGGTCTCGCCTACGCGTTCGAACAGGCGACGAAGGTCCGCGTGCCGCCGACGTTCCTCGAATCGACGTCGGCGGTCACGGCGGCCGCGGCGGCGCGCCAACCGGCGACGACCGCGGAGCGCCGGGCAGTCGCGCCGGACCGCCACGGGCACTGGAGGATGCCGCCGCTCCGCTGAACCGGGGACCCGCCCTATACTTCCCGGCGATGCAGATCACCCGGACCCCAGCCCCCAAGTCGACCGTCCAGCTCGAGATCGAGCTTCCCCCCGAGCGCCTCGAGCGAGCCCTCAATGACGCCGTTCGGGCCCTCGCGCGCCGAACGCGCGTGCCCGGCTTCCGGCCGGGCAAGGCGCCGCGGCCGGTGCTCGAGCGCCATCTCGGCCCCGGCGTCGTGCTCGACGAGGCGGTCGACCATCTCATGCAGGACGCCTATCGCGAGGCGATCGTCCAAGAGGCCATCCTGCCCCTGACGAACGCGGACGTGGAGCTGGTGCAGGCCGAGGAGGGCAAGCCGCTCATCTTCAAGGCGACCGTCCCGGTCCGTCCCGAGGTGACCCTCGGCGACTATCGCGGTTTCAAGTTCAAGCCCGAGATCGACGTCATCGACGACGCCCGCGTCAACCAGGTGGTGGAGGAGCTGCGCGACCAGAACGCGACGCTCGCGCCGGTCGAGGACCGCGGTGCCAAGGACGGCGACTACGCGGTGATCTCGTTCATCGGCACCACCGATGGCGAGCCCTTCGAGGGTGGGACGTCCGAGCGCATGCCCGTGATCATCGGCCAGGAGCGCCTGATCCCGGGGTTCGAGTCGAACCTCGTCGGGATCAAGGTCGGCGACACGACCGAGTTCGACATCACCTTCCCCGACGATTACGGCGAGCCGTCGCTGGCCGGCAAGGTCGCCCATTTCAGCGTCGAGCTCAAGGAGCTTCGCGAGAAGATCCAGCCGGAGCTGGACGAGGAGTTCCTGGCGAGCCTGGGCCGGTTCGAGACGCTCGAAGAGCTGAAGGCGGACGTCCGCCAGCGTCTTGAGGGGAACGCCCTGGACCGGGCCCGGCACGACTTCGCCGACCGGATCATCGAGTACGCCGTGGCCAACGCCACGGTCGACCTGCCCGACGTGCTCATCGACCAGGAGGTCGAGGTCATGCACGACGAGTTCCGCGGCTCGATCGCCCGCCAGGGGATCACCGAGGAGGCCTACCTGAAGGCGGTCGAAAAGACCACCGACGAGCTCCACGCCGAGTTCCGCCCGAACGCCGAACGGCGGGCCAAGACGCTCATGGTGCTGTCGCAGGTCGCCGATGCCGAGGGGATGGAGGTTCCCGACGCCGATGTCGACGCCGAGGTCGCGCTCGGTCGTGAGCGCTATGCCGGGGATGCGCGGTTGACCGAGTACTTCACCTCGGACCGTGGCCGCTCGTTCATCCGCAGCACCCTCCGGCGCAGCCGGGTCGTCGAGCGGATCATCGATGCGTGGCTGGCCGAGCACCCCGAGCATCCGCCGCTGCCGCACCTCGAGGACCGGGCCTCCGCCATGGAAGCCGGTGCAGGTGCGGTGACCCATGACCACGACCACGACCATGACCATGACCACGCCACGGACGCACCGACCACGGACCAGCCAGAAGATGTCCCGGCCACGGCCGGCTGACCAACCGACCCCACCAGACTCGACACCGGATCGCCCAGGGAGACCCCGAATGCTCGTCCCGATGGTCATCGAAACCTCCAGCCGTGGAGAGCGCGCCTACGACATCTACTCGCGGCTGCTGCGCGAACGCATCATCTTCCTCGGTGATGCGATCGAGGACCACCTCGCCAACCTCGTCATCGCCCAGCTCCTGTTCCTCGATTCCGAGGACCCGGAGAAGGACATCAGCCTGTACATCAACTCGCCCGGCGGCGTCGTGAACGCCGGCCTGGCCATCTACGACACGATGCAGTACCTGCGCGCCCCGGTCAGCACCATCTGCATCGGCATGGCGGCATCGATGGCGGCCGTCCTGCTGGCGGCCGGTGCCAAGGGCAAGCGCTACGCCCTGCCGAACAGCCGGATCATGATCCACCAGGGTTCCGGCGGGTTCCGCGGCAACGCCCCGGACGCGATGATCCAGATGAAGGAATGGGAGTTCCTGGTCGAGCGCAACAACGAGATCCTGTCGCGCCACACGGGCCAGCCCCTGGAAAAGGTCAAGAAGGACACCGACCGGGACCTTTTCATGTCTCCCGAAGCGGCCAAGGACTATGGCATCATCGACGCGGTGTACTCGGAGCAGTGGGATTCACTGACCGCGCAGCACCACGACGAGAAGGTCGCCGAGGAAGCCGTCGAAGAGACGGAGGCCACTCCGGCGCCCGAACCGAAGCGCACCAAGCAGACCGAGTAGACAGGCAAGGGAGCCAGGCGGGCACGTGACATCCACCAGCAGCAGCAGCAAGGGACCCAAGGTCCCGTACCGCTGTTCCTTCTGCGGCAAGAGCCAGGAACAGGTCCGCAAGCTCATCGCGGGTCAGGGCGTCTACATCTGCGACGAGTGCATCAACCTGTGCCAGGAGATCATCGAAGAGGAGATGCTGGAGACGCCGCGCCCCAAGCAGGCCGCGTCCAAGCTCCCCAACCCGCACCAGATCAAGGACGCGCTCGATTCGTACGTCATCAGCCAGGACCGGGCCAAGAAGGTCCTGTCCGTGGCGGTCTACAACCACTACAAGCGGGTCAACGCCGGCCACCAGGTCGATGACGTCGAGCTCCAGAAGTCGAACGTGCTGCTCGTCGGCCCCACGGGTTCCGGCAAGACGTTGCTCGCCCAGACGCTGGCCCGGGTCCTGGACGTGCCGTTCTGCATCGCCGACGCCACGTCCCTGACCGAGGCTGGCTACGTCGGCGAGGACGTCGAGAACATCCTGTTGCGGCTCATCCAGGCGGCCGACTTCGATGTCGCGCGGGCGCAGCGCGGGATCATCTACATCGACGAGATCGACAAGATCGCGCGCAAGGCCGACAACCCCTCCATCACCCGGGACGTCTCGGGGGAGGGCGTCCAGCAGGCCCTGCTCAAGATCCTCGAAGGGACCGTCGCCAACGTCCCGCCGCAGGGCGGTCGCAAGCATCCCCACCAGGACTTCATCCAGATCGACACCACGAACGTGCTGTTCATCTGTGGCGGCGCGTTCGACGGCCTAGAGAAGATCGTCGAGGAGCGCGTCGGCAAGCGAGCCATCGGGTTCGGGTCCGAGACGCCGATGGGTGCCGCCGAGCGCGGCAAGGTCCTCGAGAAGCTCATGCCTGAAGACCTGCTCAAGTTCGGCCTGATCCCGGAATTCATCGGCCGGCTGCCGGTCATGGTCACGCTCACCGCGCTGACCGCCGACGACCTGGTCCGGGTGCTGATCGAGCCGCGTAATGCGGTGACCCGGCAGTTCCAGAAGTTCCTGTCGCTCGACAAGGTCGAGCTGGCGTTCACCCCCGGCGCGCTGCGAGCGGCGGCCGAGGTGGCGCTGGACCGCAAGACCGGCGCCCGGGCGCTGCGTTCGATCGTCGAAGAGTCCTTGCTCGAGGTGATGTACGACATCCCCGAGCGGACCGACATCCGCAAATGCATCATCACCGAGGAGACCATCCGCGAGGGGCGGCTCCCGTTGCTGCTGACGAAGACGGATGTCGACGAGGGCGTCGACGAGACGAACTACGAGGAATGGCTGGCCGAACGCGCCGAGAGCGCGTAACCCGTCGAGGCTCCCGCCCGGCCTTGCGGGCCAGGGCTCGCCTACAGCGACGTCGGCGCCACCCGCCTGCACGAGTGGCGCCGACTTGGCGGTCCGCTTGACGGCGCGGCCGCCGTGAGGAGGACCTAGTCGCCGTTCCCTCGGCACGACACGGACGGGTTCCAGTCCTTGTACGTCCCGGTCGGATTCGGCTTCCAGATCCAGGCATGCAGCTCGTAGAACGGGTCGATGCCGTAGCGGTTCGGAGCCGGGATGAGCTTGAACGATCGCCCGAACAGCTCTGGCACGTCAGTGCCGCTGTGGCCGGCGTCCTCCCACGCTCCCTGGAACACGACCCACTCCACGCCGACGAGGCGCTGGCCGCCGCCCGGCAGCGGCTCGAACATGACCGCTTCCGGCTGCGTCGGATCGGCGACGGCGTCCCCGACGATGCCGAAGTTGACGTAGTGCTGGCCCATCGCTCCGAGGCCGGTCTCGTCGGTGCACTTGTAGAACTTGGCGTAGCCGACCGCCTTTGCGGCCGCCAGAGAGTGGAACTTCGCGGTAGCCGCGCGGACGGCGGCCAGCTCATCGGAGCGGCCGGAAGCGCCGACCGCACCGGCCAGGGCCGTTGCCGTCAGCGCCGCGACAACGACCAGCCCAAGAATCAATCGACGCATCACGCCACCTCCACGGGAATCGCATAGACCTCGGCCGTCGGGTGGCCAGCCCGCTCGTGGATCCGCATCACCGCATCCTTCGACGGGCCGCTCGACAGGCAGAAGACCTTGCCGCTCTCAGGGTCGAGCCACGCGCGCTCGAAATGCACGCCCTCGTCCTTCTCGATCGCAAGATCGCGCTCGTGGGCCTCGCGCAGCTGGGCTGCGGTCACGCCCACGAAGCCGGAGTGCACATCCATGAATTGGGCCATCTACCGATCCTCCTGGTGCCGGCGTCGTCACCGGCGTGCCGCCAACCTGCGCTCTGGCGACCGGCCGGTCATCGGTCATGTGACCTATGACCCCGCACGAACGACACCTACGCCGGCGCGAGGTGGGCCGGCGAGCCGAGGGAGCGGGCGGCCGCCCGTAGCGGCCCGGACGGCCGTACGGCCCGTGCTACACTCCCGGCCTTCACGGCGATGACCGCAGAGAAGTAGCGTCGGGACGGCCCCAAGAGAGCGCGGGACGGTGCGAGCCGCGCGGCACGACCGACGTGAACGTCGCTCGCGAGTCGTGACGCTTGACGCCCGATAGCGCGTCGCGAGGGTGCCGGACCAGCCCGAGCGGGATGACCGCCGCGGGACCGACACCGAACCAGCAGGTGGTACCACGACCCGTTCGTCCGCTGGACGAGCGGGGCTTTTGTTTTTCGGAGCCTCCAACGCGATGACCGACCCCAACGCGATGACCGACTCGAACGCCACGACCGATCTGCCCAAGGCCTATACGCCGCGCGACGTCGAGGGCGCGATCTACGAGCGCTGGCTCACCGCGGACGTCTTCGCGCCCGACGGCGCGGGCTCGACCGCCGACCCCGACCTGCCGCCGTTCACCATCATCCAGCCGCCACCGAACGTGACGGGCTCGCTGCACCTTGGCCACGCCCAGCGCACGACCGTCGAGGACCTGATGATCCGGCACGCCCGGATGCGCGGCCACGCAGCCCTCTTCCTGCCCGGACTCGATCACGCCAGCATCGCGGCGCAGTTCGTGCTCGATGGCATCCTCGCCAAGGAGGGCGAGAGCCGCGAATCACTCGGCCGTGAGCGGTACCTCGAGCGGATGCGCGCGTTCTCGGACTCGACCCGGCCGGTGATCCTGGCCCAGCAGCGGCGCGTCGGCGCGTCGGCCGACTGGGGCCGGTTGCGGTACACGATGGACGAGGGCTCGGCCAAGGCCGTTCGCACCGCCTTCGACCGCCTCTATCGCGACGGCCTGGCCTATCGAACGGAGGCCCTCGTCAACTGGTGTCCGGGTTGCCGGACGAGCGTCAGCGACCTCGAAGTGATCCCGACCCCGGAGACCGGCACGCTCTGGCTGGTCCGCTACCACCTCATCGACGATGCGACCGGCGAGCCCGACCC
>JAXDKY010000280.1:0-3749 GCA_034666885.1 Chloroflexota bacterium | reverse complement strand
CGCTCAACCCGTACATGGGTTGCGCCCACCAATGCACCTTCTGCTTCGTGCGCGCCTTCGAGCGCATCGCCGACCGGCCGTCCGACGCTCGCTATGGGACCTCGATCCGGGTCAAGACGAACCTCGTCGAGGTGCTGCGGCGCGAACTGGGCCGCCGAGCGTGGAAGCGGGAGCAAGTCGCGGTCGGCACCGCCACCGACCCGTACCAGCCGGCGGAAGGCCGGTTCCGCCTGACGCGGGGCGCGATCGTGGCGCTGGCCGAGGCGAGGACCCCGATCGGCCTCATCACGCGCGGCCCGCTGATCGTGCGCGACATCGACGTCCTGGCCGAGGCCTCTCGACGGGCGAAGGTCGGCGTCACCTTCTCCATCCCCACGCTCGACCCGGAGATCTGGCGCCGAACCGAGCCCGGCACCGCCCCGCCACGCCAGCGCCTCAGGGCGATCCGGGCGCTGATCGACGCGGGCATCGACGCCAGCGTCGGCATGGCGCCGATCCTGCCGGGGCTGTCGGACGACCCTTCGAAGATGGCCGACGTCGTGCGGGCCGCCCGGGACGCCGGCGCGACCTCGGTCTGGACCAACCTCCTGTACCTGCGACCCGGCACGCGCGAGCACTTCCTCGACAACCTGGCCCGCGACTGGCCGGACCTCCTCCCCCTGTACAAGCGCCTGTACGCGGGTCGCGCCTACGTAACGAAAGAGACGCTGGATCCCGTTCGTCGGCAGGTCGGTGAGCTGGCCCGGCAACACGGCCTCGGCGACCGACGGCAGCGGCCGATCACGCCCGAGCCCGAACCGATCGCCGAGCAGCTCCCGCTCACCGCATTCCTGCAGGCGCCCGGCCATCCGCCGACGTGACCCGGCGCTGCGGGGTCAGCGCGGCCCCGCAAACCCCCAGGAATCGAAACGACCCGGGTCGACTGACGGCCCGGGTCGGTATCGGTATCTCGATCAGGCGGGACGGGGACGACCCGCCTGCGAGACTGGGGCGTTTAGCCCCGCTGACTGCGGAAGCAGTCGCTGCAGTAAACGGGCTTGCCGCTCGTGGGACGGAACGGGACCTGGGCTTCCTTGCCACAGGACGAGCACGTCGCCTCGAACATCTCGCGGGGAGCGCGCTCGTAGCCGCCGCCTCCACCGCCGCCGCCGCCGTAGCTGCCGGCACCGCTGGAATAGCCGCCACCGTACGAGCTTCCGCCGTACGAGGAGCCGCCACCCTCAGCATTGCGCGCAGCCTTGCGGCTGGCACGGCAAGAGGGGCAGCGACGCGGCTCGGTGAAGCCACGCTGCGCGTAGAAGTCCTGCTCGGAGGACGTGAACACGAATTCCTGTCCACAGTCCGCACAAGTCAGGTTTTTGTCGTTATACAAGAAAAGAACTCCTTCTCGATAGCCGGCGCGTTCCATCGGGTTTCTCGCGCCAGTCGTGAGAGGAGTCCGCGTTGCGTCGTGCTATGTGTTGGCCATGGCTATGTCCACGACCGGCAAGCATCATACCGCATGTTCCGCACGAACGGAACCCCTATAGATGCCACTGTTTGCCCCCTCGACGGCCATCATGGGACGCATGTCCGACTCGATGCCACCCGAGGCCCTTCTCGCCGACTTCCCCGACGAGATCCGCGCGGCCGCCGAGACGCTCCGCGCGGTCGTCCGGCGGGCGGTGCCCGACTCGATCGAGCGCGTCCGGGGCGGCTGGCGGTTGATCGGCTACGAGGCTCCCGCGGGACGGCGCTCCCGCTACTTCGCGTACATCGCGCCCGAGCCGATCCACGTGCACCTGGGCTTCGAATACGGCGCGTGGATGGCCGATCCGGACGGCCTGCTCGAGGGTGCGCATCTGGGACTCAAGAAGGTCCGCTTCACCACGTTCATCGCCGGCCAGCCGATCCCGACCAAGGCACTTGAAGCACTGACGCGCGAGGCGGTCAGAGTCAGCCAGCTGTCGCGCGAGGAGCGGGTCGCGCTGGCCTTCGATCGCGGTTGGGAGCCGTGGCATTCGCGGCGGTCCGGCAGTAAGGTCTCGATGAACGAATAGACAGAGGAGTCAGACCAGATGTTGAAGGACAGCCAGGCATTCTCGGGCTTCGCGGTCAAAGACCTCGATGCGGCCAAGGATTTCTACGGCCAGACCCTCGGACAGAACGTGAGCATCGGCGAGATGGGGATGCTGGAGATCCGGCTTTCCGGCGGCGCGACCGTGATGGTCTACCCGAAAGCGGATCATGAGCCGGCTACCTACACGGTCCTCAACTTCCCGGTGAAGGACATCGACGCGGCCGTCGACAAGCTCACCTCGGCCGGCGTGGAGATGGAGCAGTACGGCAACCCCGAGATGCCACAGGACGGAAAGGGCATCGCCCGCGATCCACGGGGCCCAGCGATCGCCTGGTTCAAGGATCCGTCGGGCAACATCCTGGCGGTCCTCCAGACCGACCGCAGCTGACCCGGCCCGGGCCGCTCCGACTGGGAGGCATGACATGCGTTTCCGTACCACGATCCTGCAGGCGGGCAAAACGGCGACCGGCATCCGGATTCCCGACGAGGTCGTGGAGGCCCTGGGCTCCGGCAAGCGTCCGCCCGTAAAGGTGACGATCAACGGCTTCACGTATCGCAATACCGTGGCCGTGATGGGCAGCGATTACATGGTCGGGGTCAGCGCCGAGAACCGGGCCGGGGCCGGCGTCGCTGGGGGAGACGTCGTCGATGTCGACATCGAGCTCGACTCCGCTCCACGAGAGGTGACCGTCCCGCCCGAGCTTGCCGCCGCGCTCGACGCCGAACCCGCTGCCCGACGGACCTTCGATGCTCTGTCGCCGAGTAACAAGGGCTGGCACACCCAACAGGTCACCGGCGCGAAGACCGATGAGACCCGCGACCGCCGGATCGCCAAGTCGATCGAAGCGCTGCGCGAGGGCCGCGTCCGCTGATCCGGCCGATCGGGGGGGTTCGGTCTCAGGCGTTGAGAGCGGCGAAACCGAGCGGCGCGACCTTGGCGGCGGAAGCCGCCGCGGCGACACGCGCGAATAGCGCGCGATGCTGGGCGCCGACTTCGGACCAGACCATCCGGCGGCTGTATTCGTAGGCCTTGCGCCCGAGGGCCGTCCGCAGCGCGTCGTCCGCGAGGACCTGGTTGAGGGCGGCGGCTAGGGGGGCCGGCGACTTGGCGGCCACGAGGATCCCGCGCCCGTCGGCGAGCAGCTCCGCGGCGTAGGCGTATGGCGTCGAGACGATGGCCCGGCCAGCGCCCATCGCGTACGACAGCGTGCCCGAGACCATCTGGTCGAGCCGCGGATAGGTCGTGACGAAGACATCGGCGGCCTGGAGCCAGCGCGTCATCTCGACGCGGCCGACGAAATCGTCGACGAATCGGACGTGTTTGGTCATCCCGAGCGCCTTGACCCGGGCCACGAGCGCCGCGCGATAGGACTCCCCATCACGCAGGAGCAGGTCAGGCTGCGTGGCGCCGACGACGACATAGATGACATCCGGGTGCGCGGCGACCACCGCGGGGAGGGCATCGATCGCGAGCTCGTAGCCCTTGTCGGGCCCGAGCAGCCCGAAGCTCAGGATCACCTCGCGCCCCTCGAGGCCCAGGGCGGTCTTGAGGACCGCGGGATCCGCGAGCGGCAGGTCCGGCACGCCGTGGGGGATGACGTTCAGGCGGCGCGCGTCGACGCCATAGGTCGAGGTGAGCAAGGTCGCCGCGGCCTGCGATAGCACGACCGTCGCGTCGACGCTGGCGACG
>JAXDKY010000279.1:0-3746 GCA_034666885.1 Chloroflexota bacterium | reverse complement strand
CCCCCTATGGTGAAGGCCGCCAGCTGGACCGAGCCAGGGTTCACCCCGTTCAGTTGCGCTGCTCGCAGGTTCTTGCCCAGGGCCCTGATCTGAAAGCCGAGTCCGGTCCGGAACATCAAAAGCCAACCGCCGGCAATCGCCACGACACCGAGGAACACGCCCGCGTTCAACGAGGTGCCGGTCAGAAGATTCGGGAGTGCGGTGTTCGCCGGGATGGTGCGCGTCGTGTTCGACTGGCTCGGCCAAAGCCCGATCGCGTAGTCGGACATGTACAACGCGATGTACGTCAGCATCAGGGTCACGATCACCTCGTTGGCGCCCCAGCGGGTACGCGGGAACCCGGCCATGAAGCCCCAGAACGCACCGGCGGCGATCCCGGCGATGACGCACAAGGTGGCGGCCGCCCACTGCGGGACGCCTCCCGGCATGGCGAACGCGGCCGCGGTTGCTCCGATGGCGCCGACGTACAACTGACCTTCCCCGCCGATGTTCCACATCCCGGCGGAGAAGGGGATCGCGGCCGCGAATCCCGTGAGGATGAGGATGGTCGCGAACACGAGCAGGTCGGCGACGCCGAACTTGTTGCCGAACGCGCCGTCGATCAGCGCCGAGAACGCGGTCGATGGATTCGCCCCCAGGATCACGAGGAGAAGCGCGACCACTCCGAGCGAGGCCGCGAGAGGCAGCACGCGATCACGGACGAGCTTCCACACGGAGAAGCCGTCGAGGCCGCGCCGTCGGATGGGATCGGCCGGCTCAGGGGCGTCGAGACCGGGCGGCGGGCCCGTGTCGGCACCGGACGCGATCTGGTCGGGCTTGTTCACGATCACTGCGGATCGCCCGCCTCGTCGGCCGGGTCCGCCGCCGCGCCGCCTGCCATGGCGCGCGCCAGGGCGTCGGTATCGGCATCGCGCGCATGCCCGTGGTACGCGATCCGACCGCGATACAGGACGATAACCCGGTCGGCGACCGTGGTCAGCTGGTCGAGATCGGTCGATATCAGGAGGACGGAGCCCCCTGAGTTGCGGAGCTCCACCAGCTTGCCCAGGACGAAGTTCGCCGCCCCGACGTCAAGGCCCTGCGTCGGGCTCGCCGCCACGAGCACGCGGGGGTGGCGGTCGAGCTCGCGCGCAAGGACCACCTTCTGCTGATTCCCTCCCGACAACGCGCCCGCGCGCAGCTGCGGATTGGGTGGTCGCACGTCATAGGCCTCGAGCAGCGCGCGAAACTCGGAGGTGTGCCGAGACAGGCTCAGCATGCGCTTGGAGCGGAGCTCGCCGGCGACCACTCGGGCCATCGCAAGGTTCTCCGCGATCGTCATGTCCAGCGCGAGACCCCACAGCTCCCTGTCCTCGGGAATCACCCCGAGGCCCGCCGCCTTCCTCTCGCGGACGGTCGCGTGGGTCAGATCCTGGCCGGCTAGCTTGATGCTGCCCTCGACGACGTCGAGGATGCCCGCCAAGGAGTAGACGAGTTCGCTCTGGCCATTCCCCGCAACACCGGCGATCCCGAGGATCTCACCCTTGCTCAGGGCGAACCCGAGCCCGTCGACGGCGCGCCCACCCGTCGAGCCGTGGACTGTCAGTCCCTCGACGCGGAGCATCGACTGCTCATCATCGGCCTCGTCGGGCTGAGACCGGCGCCTCGGAAGTCCCTCGACCTCGCGCCCGATCATCGCCGCCGCCAACTGCCGCTCGTCGAATGCGCCCCGGGCGGCGGTCACCACGTTGCGACCGTGCCGGAGAACGGTCACGCGGTCCGCGAGGCCGGTCACCTCGGACAGCTTGTGCGTGACGATCACGACCGAGGTTCCCAGGTCGCGCAGCCCGTCGAGGGTCGACAGGAGCGCTTCGATCTGGAGCGGCCCGAGGACGGACGTCGGCTCGTCGAGGATGAGCGTGTCCGCTCCGCGATAGAGAAGCTTGAGGATTTCGACGCGCTGCTTCGTCTCGACGGGGAGGTCGTCGATCCGCGCGCGGGGGTCAACGTGGATCCCAAATCGCTCGCCGGTCTCGGCGACGATGCGCTCGACCTCTGAGTGCCGAAGGGTGGGGCCGCGTCCGACCCGCGCGCCGAGCATCACATTCTCCGCCACGGTGAAGCCCGGAACCAGCATGAAATGCTGATGCACCATTCCGATCCGGTGATCCAGCGCGTCGCGCGGAGAGCTGAAGTCGACGGTGGTGCCGGCGATCGATATTTCACCCTCGTCGGGCCGGACGAGCCCGAACAGGATGCGCATCAGCGTTGTCTTGCCGGCGCCGTTCTCGCCGAGAAGTGCGTGAATCTCGCTCTTGCGGAGGTCGAAGTCGACAGCGTCGTTCGCCAGCGTCTCGCCATAGCGCTTTCGGATCCCGCTCATGCGGACTGCGAGCCCGTCGGCGCGGTCCACGGAGATCGCCTGGTCGACTGCAGCTGCTGGCACGACCCGCTCCCTCAGGCTTGTCCGTGGTCGTCGATAATGAGGCTCCGCCGGCTCGCAAGCTTCGCCTTTGGATCCCATTTGGGAAAACGGAGCATGCCGAAGTTACACGCGGGTGTCAAGGCACGCGGAATGCGCGGCGACGCCTCATTGCACAAGGGTCGGCGTTGGTCAGGACGCGACGGTGACATCTGCCGTAGGTGCCTCCTGAGAGCGCGCCACGACGGCGACGTAGCCCTCGAGCTCGGGATCCGTCGGAGATGGGTCGAGCGCCGGCATCGAATGTCCTGCCCGTTCCTATAGGACAGGGCCGCTGACCTGTGCATTTCGGTCGTTTCGGTCTCTCGGAGCCCGCAATTCCCGGCGGCGCCGGCGTCTCAGGGCGTGACGACAATCCGGCCCAGGACGCCCCCGCGCGAGAGCGTCTCCAGCGCCTCGTTGACCGCATCGAGCGGGACGATCTCCATGATCGGCGGCGTCACTTCACCCGCCTCCACCGCGTGGAGTGCGTCGCGGGCGAGGGGAAGCGCGGCCGAGACCGACCCCAGGACGTCGATCTCCTTCAGCACCAGTCGCGCGGAGTCGAGCCCGTATTCCGTGCCCGGGTAGTAGCCGCAGCAGACCACGCGCCCGCCGGGGCGAAGGGCGGCAGCTGCGGTCTCGAAGCCGGCGCGAGCTCCCGAGGTCTCGAGCGCGACGTCGACGCCGACGTCCGACCACGCCCGGAGCTCGTCGGTCGCCTCGGGAGCTACGGCCAGCTCGGCTCCGATCTCCAGCGCGAGCTCACGGTGGCTCGCGACGGGATCGACGACGGCTACCGCACATCCGGCGGTCCGGGCGATCTGGACGCCGTTGATGCCGAGACCGCCGGCAACTACGACCAGCAGTCGCTCGCCGGAGCGGATCTTCGCCCGGCCATGTAGCGCACCCCAAGGTGAGGCGACGGCGTCCATCGACACCGCGGCCGCTTCGAAGGTGAGCTCGTCGGAGAACGGAAGGAGGTTGGCGCGCTTGACCGTCGCGTACTCCGCGAGCCCGCCGTTGCGCTCGAGCCCCATGCGGACGCGGTGCGGGCAGAGCGTCTGGCGCCCGGCCCGGCACCACAGGCAGCTCCCGCAGGTTTCGTACAGGTAACAGGAGACCCGGTGGCCGGCGCTCAGCCCGTCCGTGTCCGCCAGGAGCTCTCCCGCCACCTCGTGGCCGGGGACGATCGGCAGCCGGGTCGTGGCTCGAAAGGCGCCGGCCTGGAGCTTGAGGTCCGTCCCGCAGAGGCCGGTTGCCCGGACGCGGATGAGCACCTCGTCGTCCGACGGCTCCGGCCGTG
>JAXDKY010000278.1:0-4242 GCA_034666885.1 Chloroflexota bacterium | reverse complement strand
CGTCGGTATCCCGGTCGGAGGCGAGGGCCAGGACGATCAGAGCGTGGACCGCGAGCAGCACCGCCGTGAGGAGCAGCGCCGGTCGGGCGACATTCCGTAGCGCGCCGCGAGCCCTTGCCTCGTCGCGAGAGAACTCGTACGTCAGGGCGAGCGGCAGACCGAGGCTGCCGAGCTGGGACAGGGCCAGGGGGATGAGCGCCAGCAGGGCGAGGTTGCCCCGGTCCTCGGGACCAAGAAGACGTGCGGCGATGATGCCGCTCACGAGTACGGCGATCTGGCCGCCGAGCCCCGTCACGATCGAGCCGATCAGGGTCGAGGTGAGCGACCTCGCCGCGCCACCCCGCCCGACACCAGCCAATCGGCCCGCCCTATAGCCCCTCAGCATCTCGCTCCTCCGGCGGAAGGAGAAGCCAGTCCAGATCGGAAATCTGCTCGAACCGATAGGCGGGCAGCAGGTCCCTCGCTTGTCCGACGAGTTCCGGCACAGCGAATTCGACGACGAGGGTCGGAGTCGAGCGCGCGATCGTCGCGAGGCCTCCCCTCAGGACGTCCAGTTCCGCTCCCTCGACGTCCACCTTGATCACCGCCGGATCGCCGAGATCACTCGCCAGGGTGTCGATCGTCTTGCAGACCACGCTGACGCCGTCGCTCTCCCCGCGCTCGGCCACCAGGGTCCACATCGCCGTTGTCGCGTGAGCGTGCAGAAGGGCGGTCCCATCCGTCCCGCTGACGGCGACGCCGTGCACGGAGACGTTGGCAGCATGGTTGAGCTGGATCGTCTTCTCCAGCCGCTCTCGGTTCCGAGGCATCGGTTCGAAGGCGTGTACGTGACCGCTCGAGCCGGCGCGTTGCGAGGCGAGGATCGTGAAGAACCCGATGTGGGCGCCGATGTCCCAGACGACGGCCCCCGGCCGGACCACGCGCATCAGGACATCCTGGACCGGGACATCGTGTTGGCCGGCCCAGTAGTACTTCTCCTGGGTCGGGTCGAGTGGCAGCCGCATCCCGCGTCCGTGTCCGGAGCGAACGACGGCAATGACATTCCCCGTCCCGGTCCGGGACAGGATGGCCCGTAGCGCACGGCCGAGCGGGCTGTCGCGCCGAAAGCGAGATGCCAGCGGCGTCGGTATGTGGTTCAGCAACGAGATGAGGAGCCTCACCGAGGACGGCTCCCCGCCCCGACCGACGTCATCGTCGGTTGGCGATCGCGATCGATGCGTCGCTGGTCATCTGGTCCCAGATCCAGCGATACGTCTGCTCCATGCCCACGCGGAGCGGCGTGCTCGGCTCCCAGTCCTGGTACCGCCGGTTCTAGGTGTTATCCGAGTTGCGGCCGCGGACGCCCTTTGGGGCACTCAGGTCATACCGACGGCGCAACTCGATGCCGGCGATGCCCTCCACGATGCCGACCAGGTCGTTGATCGATACCAGTTCGCTCGATCCGAGATTGATCGGCTCGATGATGGTGCTCTCGGTGATGGCGAGGATCCCGTGGAGGCAGTCGTCGATGTACATGAAGCTACGGGTCTGCTCGCCGTCGCCCCAGATCTCGATCTCGTGATCGCCGCTGAGCTTCGCCTGGATCACCTTGCGGCAGATCGCCGCGGGCGCCTTCTCGCGGCCTCCGTCGTACGTCCCGAAAGGTCCATACACGTTATGGAATCGGGCCACCCGCGTGTCCAGGCCGAAGTCCTCGCGGAAATGACGGGACATCCGCTCGGAGAACAGCTTCTCCCAGCCGTAGCCGTCCTCGGGCATCGCGGGATAGGCGTCCTCTTCGCGGAGCGGCACCACGTCGGCATCGATCTGCTTATCGGCGTTGTAGACGCAGGCAGATGATGCAAAGAAGAACCTTTGGGCGCCGGCCTCGCGAGACGCCATCAACAGATGGGTGTTGATCAGAACGGACAGCATGCATTCCGCCTTGTGGCTCTCGATGAAGCCCATGCCGCCCATGTCGGCCGCCAGATTGAACACGTAACCAACACCCTGGACCGCTCGCCGGCACGCGTCGAGTTCCTTGAGATCGAACACGAGGTTATCCGCCGCGTCCTGGCGCTGGTACCACTCGTCCAGGGGCTTGATATCCACGCTGCGGACGTCGGTGAAGCCCTTCGCCAGCAGGTCCCGGACGAGCCATCCACCGATGAATCCGCCGCCACCGGCTACGAGAACGGGGACCGAATGATCGAGATCGGCGGCCATCAGTGGTCCTCCTGGTGGACCGGCTCGCCTGGCGAGCCCGTCGTTCGTGATTCAGTGGTTCGCCGCGACCTGGCACTGCTCGCGACGGCATCCAGGACGATCGCCTCGAACCGGTCCGCGATGGTATCGATGTCGAATGCGGAGTCGGCATACGCCCTGGCGGCGCGTCCGGCGGTTTGGCGGGCTGTTGGATCCGAAAGCATGGCTCTGCCTGCCTCGATGAAGCCAGTTCGATCCCCCGGGTCGACGACGGTACCGGCGCCGGCTCGTTCGATCGTTCTCGCCGCAAGGTTCGAACGAGGGATGGCTCCGAGGATAGCGCGTCCCGCCGCCAAGGCCGTCAGGACCTTGGAGGGAACCGAAAAGGCCCCGGCATCGGACTCAAGGATGGCGACAAGGACGTCCGCCGTAGCGAGCACCTCGGACAGTCGATCGAACGGCTGGAAGGGCAGCAGCGTGAGATTGGCGGTCTCCCCGCCGTGGTCGCGGAGCCAATCGGCTCCGATCCCCTCGGAAATCACGACGATCCGCGCGTCGGGCAGCCGTTCGGCCAGGTCGAGAAGGAGGGACGGGTCGTGCTTCAGGCCGATCGTCCCCGCGTAGAGGAACACGGGGACGTCCGCAAGTCCCTTCTCGCGTGACCAGGCGTTGTCCTTGGGCAGCGGAGTGATCTCGTCGAGCGGAGCCCAGTTCTCCACGACGGAGATGCGCCCGGCGTCGATGCCCCACAGCTCCAGCAGCGGAAGGAAGTCGGGGGTGATGACCACGACAGCGGCCGACCGCTGGGCCGCTCGGCGTTCCAGGCGAACGAAGCGCCCGGCGAGGAGCCCGCCGATCGGCCCGAGCCTTTTGCGGAGCACCCGCTCGATGGCGACCGAGTAGACGTCCTGCATCCAGAAGACGAAGGGGATGTCCGCCCGTTCTGCCCATCGTTGGGCGGCGGCCTGGGCGTCCAACGGCGTGTTCGCCGAGATGACCGCGTCTGGCCCGAAGGCCGCAAGCCGCGCGGTCAGCAGTCCACCGTACCGACGCTCCTGGAACAAGCGCCTGACGAAGCTGTACTTCTGGAAGGGTTCGCCGAGGTCGACACCGTCGATGACGAGCGACGGGGGATCGGAGCTCGCGTGGTCCAGCGATGCCTTCGGTGTCTGGAACGTGGTGGAGTGGAGGTGCAGCACCTCGTGGCCGCGAGCTGCCAACGTGCGGGCCAGCTGCATCTGGAAGGGGTGTCCGGAGTAGTCGTGGATGGCGATCCTCAGGGATCGCGGGCGGGCTGGCTGTGGCGGCGTTCCGTCCGTTCGAAGCGGACTCTCCACGCGATCCAATCTCAGGTGTTCTCCGCGCGCTGGTGACGAGTGGGTCGTGGTCAACCCCGACTCGACCACGGGTCGCTGAGACGACCATGGTACTTCGAACGCGCTTGCGTCCGGGCCCGAGAGCACGCCCCCGTATACTCGGCGCGATGACCAAGGTCGCCCTCATCACTGGCATCACCGGCCAGGACGGCTCGTACCTCGCCGAATTCCTCCTCGACAAGGGATACCGCGTGGTCGGCATGACCCGCCGATCGAGCACGACGACCGACGAGCGGATCGCACATCTCGCCGGCCGCCTCGAACTCATCCAGGGCGACCTCCTCGACCAGGCCTCCCTCGTGGCGGCGCTGCAGGACGTGTCTCCGAGCGAGGTCTACAACCTCGCCGCCCAGAGCTTCGTACCGACCAGTTGGAACCAGCCGGTCCTGACCGGCGAGTTCACCGGGCTCGGTGTGACCCGCATGCTCGAGGCCGTCCGCCAGGTGGACCGGGGCATCCGCTTCTACCAGGCGTCGTCGAGCGAGATGTTCGGCAAGGTTCGCGAGATGCCGCAGAACGAGATGACCCCGTTCCACCCTCGAAGTCCCTACGGGGTCGCGAAGGCCTACGGCCACTTCCTGACCGTGAACTACCGCGAGAGCTACGGGATCTACGCGGTGTCCGGGATCCTGTTCAATCACGAGTCGCCGCGGCGCGGGCTGGAGTTCGTGTCGCGCAAGGT
>JAXDKY010000277.1:0-4857 GCA_034666885.1 Chloroflexota bacterium | reverse complement strand
GTCCGGTCTGACGCCCGTGCCGCCTGCTGCATGTTGTGGGTCACGATGACGATCGTGTACTGCTCCTTGATCTGGGCCATGAGCTCCTCGATCTGGAGCGTGGCCCGCGGGTCCAGCGCCGAGCACGGCTCGTCCATGAGGATGACGTCGGGCGAGGTGGCGATCGCCCGCGCGATGCACAGCCGCTGCTGCTGCCCGCCCGACAGCGACAATCCTGACTGCTTCAGCTTGTCCTTCACCTCGTTCCACAGCGCCGCGCGTTGCAGGCTGCTTTCGACGAGCCCGTCGAGGTCGCCCTTGAAGCCGGTGAGGCGGGGTCCGAACGCCACGTTGTCGTAGATCGACTTGGGGAACGGGTTCGGCTTCTGGAAGACCATCCCGATGTGCCGGCGGACCTCGACCGGGTCGACGTACGAGGCGTACAGGTCCTCGCCCTGGTACACGACCGAGCCCTCGACGCGCGTGCCCGGGATGAGGTCGTTCATGCGATTCATGATCCGCAGCAGCGTCGACTTGCCCGATCCGGACGGCCCGATGAGCGCCGTGATCTGGTGGGTCGGCACCTTGATGTCGATGTTCTTGACCGCGCGGAAGGCGCCGTAGTAGAAGCTCACGTCCCGCAGCTCGATGACGGGCGCTGCTTCCGCCGGCGCCGTCGCGCCGTCGGTGGCGGCGCGCACGCTCGTCGCGACCTGGATCGCGTCGGACGGCTGGTCGGTCACCATTTCCGGTCGTACCGGTTGCGCAGGAAGATGGCGAACGTGTTGGCGATGAGGGTCACGGCGAGGAGCACGATGATCGCCGCTGAGGTCAGGGCACGGAACTCGTCCTGCGGCTTGCGCGCCCAGTCGAACACGATGATCGGGAGCGCCGTGTACGGCCCGCCGAACAGGTTGCCGAGTCCGCCGGCCGTCGAGAACGACCCAAGCACGGCCCCCGCGAGGATGAGCGGCGCGGTCTCCCCGAGCGCGCGCGACAGGGCGAGGACCGTGCCGGTCAGGATGCCCGGCACCGCCGACGGCAGGACCAGCTTGCGCACGACCTGCCAGCGCGAGGCCCCGATCCCGTAGCCCGCTTCCCGGATGCTGTTGGGGACGGCGCGGATCGCCTCGGCCGACGTGATGATCACCAGTGGCAGGATGAGGACGGCGAGCGTCAGGCCACCGGACAGGATGTTCCGGCCATTCCCGACGCCGAGCGCCTGGAACATGGCGACGAACACGGCAAGCCCGAGCAGCCCGTAGACCACCGAGGGGACGCCGGCGAGGTTGCGGATGTTGACGTCGATGACCCTCGTCACGCGATTTGCGGGCGCGTATTCCTCGAGGTAGATCGCGGTCAGGATCCCGATCGGGAACGCGATCACGCTGACCATGACCGCCAGCATCGCCGTGCCGACCAGGCCCTGGATGACACCCGCCCGGTCAGGCCGGCTCGAAAGCGACGAGGTCAGCAGGTCGGTCCCGCGCTCGAGCAGCACGGGCAGCCCACGCTGGAACTGGTCGCCGACCAGCACGGCGAGGATCGCCAGCGTGAACAGCAGGCTCGCGAGCAGGAGGCCGGAGAAGACGTAGCCGACGAGATCGATCCGCTTGCCCTGCAGCGATCGATGGACGGCGCCCGCGGTGACGGCCTGGGTGGTCGACATGCCCAGGCTCCTAATACTTCTGCCGGGTGCGGCGCACGAAGGCGTCACCGAGCAAGTTCAGCCCGAGGGTGATCACGAAGAGCAGGAAGCCCAGGAAGAACAGGCTCAAGAAGGCAGACGAGGAGCCCGTGACCTGGTCCGAGCCGGCGGCAAGTGAGGCCATCGCACCGGTCAGGGTCTGGCCCGGGCCGAGGACGTCGAGGGTGAACAGCGAACCGGCCGTCGCTCCGGCCGCCAGTGCGACGACCATCGTCTCGCCGATCGCCCTCGAGACCGCGAGGATCAGCGCCGCCACGATGCCCGAGATGCCGGCCGGTACCACGACCCGCAGGCTGGTGGTGATCCGCCGCGCCCCCAGACCATAGGAGGCTTCGCGCAGGGCCTGCGGCACCGCCCGCATCGCGTCCTCGGACACGGACGCCACGAGGGGGATCGTCAGGATTCCGACACCGATGCCGGCGGCCAGGATGGTGGGGCCCCTCGCGTCGGTGAAGATCGCGTGCACGAAGTGCGGATTGATGACCGTCAGGGCGAAGAACCCGAGGACCACGCTCGGGATGCCGGCGAGGATCTCGAGAATCGGCTTCACGACCGTCCGCGTGCGCGGTCCCGCGTACTCCGACAGGTAGATCGCGCTCGCGAGGCCCACCGGCGCTGCGACCGCGATGGCGATCAGCGTGATGAGCAACGATCCGACGAGCACGGTCGGGATCGAGAACATGCCGCGTCGCGGAAACCAGCCCTCGGCGAACAGCTGGCCCAGGTCGATGCTGGTGACGAAGGTGAACGCCTGGAAGATCAGTGACAGGACGATCCCGAGGCTGACCAGGATGGACAGGCCGGACGCGCCGAGCAGGATGGCCCGGATCACCCCCTCGTTCCGCCGGCGGTTGGGTGTCCCCTGGAGCCGGCTACCCGCGGGAGCCGCGACCGTCAATCGATCCTCCTCGTGTGTGGCCCGTCATCGTGCCACGACCGGTCCACGGTTGCGCTGGAGATGGAGCGGCCGGCCAGACCTTCCGAGTAGGGCCTGGCCGGCCGGGGAGGAGGGGTTGTCAGCGGGCGTCCCAGGCGGTTCGCGTCGCCGCGAGCGTGTCCGCCGGAAGGTTCACATAGGGCACGGTCTCGAGAACCGTCGAGATCGTTCCCTCGGCGAGGTAGTAGTCGACGTAGCCCACGACGGCCGGGTTGGCCGCGGCCTTCGCCTTGTTCACGTAGAGGTACAGGGAACGTGAGATCGGGTAGGTCCCGTCGGCGATCGTCTGGGCGGATGGCAGGATGCAGTCGCCCCCAGCTTCCTTGGAGACACCGAGCTCCTTGACCTTGTCCGTGTTCTCCTCGGCGAAGGCGAAGCCGACCCAACCGAGCGAGCTCGGCGATCCGGCGACGTTCTCGATGATCGTGTTGTCGTTGGGGCTGGCGGTGTAATCCGCGCGGGTCGTGGTGTGCTTCGTTGCCGGGTCGATCTTGCCGCGCGGGTCGGCCAGCTTGTCGAGCACGATCTCGACGAACGAGTCGTACGTGCCGGACTCCTCGCCCGGTCCACTGATGTCCAGGCTGGCGTCCGGGTAGGTGAGCTTGGTCCCGAGCTCGGTGCCCAATGCCTGGGCGTCCGACCACTTGGCGAAGCCCTGCGACTCGGGGCCGACGAGAGCGTAGAGGTCGGGGAACGACAGGCACTCGATGGCGGTGTTGTCCGGCGACGTCATCACGGTGATGCCGTCAAACGCGATCTGCAGCTCGATGTAGTCGATCCCGGCCGCCTTGCACGTAGCCGCCTCCTCGTCCTTGATCTTGCGCGACGCGTCGCTGATGTCGATCTCGCCCGTGCAGAAGCGCTTGAAGCCGTCGCCCGTGCCGGGCCCTTCGATCGTGTAGTTGAAGTCCGCGTTGCTCTCCTTGAGGAGCTCAGCGACACCGGTGGAGATCGGCTCGACGGTCGAGGAGCCGGACACGGTGATGGTGCCGCTGACGGCGGGTGCCGACGGCGCGGCGCCCCCCGGCGCGGTGCTGGCGGGCGCGCTTCCGGCCGGCGCGCTACTCGGCGTGGCCGTGCTGCCGGAACCGCTGCCGGTACACGCGCCGATGGCGAAGACCGCCAGCATTGCCAGGGCCCCGAGGCGCTTGGGCTTCGTGGTCGTCACTCGATGTGTCCTCCTACAGGTTGCCGCTCCGCAATGCGGCCTCGGTGGGCAGCCCCTTCCGGTCTGACAGCACTAGGCTCGGCACGGGGCATCAACGCCCGCTTTGCACGCGGTTAAGGGACCGTTAACGGCGAAGGAGGATCGGGCGAACCCGATCCTCCTTCTGCGGCTTGACCGGCGGCCCGTGCCGCCCGGCGTCAGTCGGGGTAGACCTGCGACCAGTCGTCGACCTTGAGCGTGAGCAGCTGCCCGCGCTCGACGAACTCCTGGACGGTGCCGGGACCGGTCCCGGTTGGCAGGCCCTTGCCGGTGTGGACCTGGGCGTCGAAGAGGAACGTACCGGCGCCGAGGAAGCCTTCGGTGTCGATGATGCCGCTCGACTCCTCGTCGATCGTCAGCTTCGTCGGGTCGGCCGTGGCACCGGCCGAGAAGAGGTTCGGATCGAACGTCGCGACGACACCGAGGGCGCCATCAGCGATGCGGTAGGCGACGATCCGGGCGAGGTGGTTGACGTTCCCCGGGTCCTCCTGGATCAGGAGGTTGCCGTGGGTGTCGATGGTCATGTTGTCCGGCTTGTTGAGCTTCGCCGTGCCGGGGGTCTCGCTGCCATCGAGCAGGAGCGTCAGCGTCGCGCCGCCGTCCGGGTTCTCGATATCCGCAAAATGGAGCTTCCATAGGCCGCCGGTGTCGCCACCGGTGATGCCGGAGCCCGACACCACGCCACCCTGGGTGGTGAAGAAGTAGAAGTCGTTCGGATGGTTCGGGTCCCAGTGGCCGTCCTCGATCCGGTTGAGGTTGAGGCCATCGGCCAGGCCCTGGCTGTTCTGGGCGGCACCGGTCTGGTTCCAGTCGTTGTCGACGAGCTTGACCGCCGCCGCGGTGCCCTTGCCATACCTGGTCCGCCACTGCGCGTCGGTCGTGACGGTCGGGTCGACCGCGGCGATGACGTGGTCGTCGCCGTTCGTCAGGCCGGCCTTGGCGAGCGGCTCGCCGCTGCGCTGCTTCGTGCCGACGTAGACCCAGAGCTGGCTGCCGGTGGTCGGTCCGTCCTCGTCGCCGATGACC
>JAXDKY010000276.1:0-4396 GCA_034666885.1 Chloroflexota bacterium | reverse complement strand
TCACGAAGCTGCCGCCCGCCCACGTCGAGGTCGCGCCGGCCGACGCCGGGGCGTGGGTGCGCGAGGCGGTCGATCGATCGCTGGAGCGGCTGCGCCAGGACCGGCTGTACGCGGTGCTCGCCCACGGCGCCGACACGCTCCTTGGCGCCGGCGGGCCCGAGGTCTGGGAGGCGCTTGAGACGCTGCAGGCCGCTGGGACGGTCGCGAGGATCGGGGCATCGGTCTACACCGGCGACGAGATCGACGCGCTGCTTGACCGCTATCCGGTCGGGCTGCTGCAGGTGCCGCTGAACGTGCTGGACCAGCGCCTGGTCCGTGGTGGCCACCTGGCCCGCCTGCGGGCCGCCGGCGTGGAGGTGCATGCCCGCTCGGTATTCCTGCAGGGCGTGCTCCTGATGGAGCCGAACGCCCTGCCGAGCCCGCACTTCGACGGCGTGCGCGAGATGCTCCACGCCTTCCGGTCGGCAGCTCGGGCCGCCGGCGTCACGCCCCTTCAGGCCGCCGCGGCCTACGTGCTCGGTCTCGACGGCGTTGCGACCGCCGTCTTCGGCGTCACCAGCGAGCGTGAGCTCGAGGAGATCCTCGCGGCCGCGGACGCCACTGCCGCCTCCACGATCCCCGAAGCGTGGTTCGCGCCGTTCGCCTTCGACGATGAGCGCGTCCTGGACCCGGCCCGCTGGCCCCGATGACCGTCCTGTGCGTGCTCCAGGCGCGGGTCTCGTCGTCGCGGTTGCCGGGCAAGGTCCTGATGCCGCTCCTCGGCGAACCGATGCTGGCCCGCCAGATCGAGCGTATCCAGCGCGCGAAGCTGCTCGATGCGATCACGGTCGCGACGAGCGACCAGCCGTCGGACGACGGCATCGCCGGGCTTTGCGCGAGCCTCGGCGTCGACGGCTTCCGCGGCGACCTCGACGATGTCCTGGACCGGTTCTATGGCGCCGCCGCGCCGCGCCGACCGGATCATGTCGTCCGGCTGACCGGGGATTGCCCGTTGACGGACCCCGCGCTGCTCGACGCCCTCGTCGACATCCACACCTCGGGCGGCTACGACTACAGCTCGAACGTCCATCCCCGGACCTATCCGGACGGTCTCGACGCCGAGATCTTCACCTTCGACCTGCTCGAGCAGGCGTGGCGCGAGGCGACGTCGCCGGCCGAACGGTCGCACGTCACGCCCTGGATGTACGAGACGGCGACCGGCATCCGCCAGGGCTCGCTACGGGACAGCCAGGACCGGGGCCACTTGCGCTGGACCGTCGACTATCCCGAGGACTACGAGTTCGTCCGTCGGGTCTTCGAGGCGCTCTACGTGCGGGATCCGGCGTTCGGCACCGAAGATGTGCACGAGCTGCTGCGATCGCATCCCGAGATCGCTGCGATCAACGCCCACCTCGCGACCTACTGAGAGGACCATGGCCGAGCAGGATCCACGCGACCGGTACCGCAAGTCGACCGAGTTCCTGGCGCGCGCCGAGGCGGTCATCCCGCTCGCGTCGCAGACGTTCTCGAAGTCGCGGACGGCCCTGCCGGTCGGGATCTCGCCGCTCTTCCTGGAGCGCGGCCGTGGGAGCCGCGTGTGGGACATCGACGGGAACGAGTACATCGACTTCATCAACGGGCTGCTCGCGATCTCCCTGGGCTACAACGATCCGGATGTCGATGCGGCGGTCCGCGCCCAGCTGGACCAGGGGGTGACGTTCTCGCTGCCCCATCCGATCGAGACCGAGCTCGCCGAGATGATCGTGGCGGCCGTGCCGAGCGCGGAGATGGTCCGCTACGCGAAGAACGGCTCGGACGCGACCGCGGGCGCGATCCGCATCGCGCGGGCCTACACGAAGCGGGATCGGGTGGCTGTCTGCGGCTATCACGGCTGGCAGGACTGGTACATCGGCTCGACCACGCGCGATCTCGGCGTGCCCGACGCGACGAAGGCGCTGACCCACCGCTTCGACTACAACGACATCGGCTCGCTCCGGACCGTGCTGGAGCAGCATCCGGGCGAGTTCGCCGCCGTGATCCTCGAGCCGATGAACACGACCTGGCCCGCCGACGGGTTCCTCGAGGACGTTGCCGACGCGACGCGCGGCGCCGGAGCCCTGTTGGTGTTCGACGAGACCATCACGGGGTTCCGCTTCGCGATGGGCGGGGCGCAGGAGCTGTTCGACGTGACGCCGGACCTCGCGACGTTCGGCAAGGGCATCGCGAACGGCTATCCCCTCGCGATCGTCACCGGCCGCGCGCCGTACATGCGCCTCATGGAGGACGTGTTCTTCTCATTCACGTTCGGTGGCGAGACCCTGTCGCTCGCCGCGGCCAAGGCCGTGCTGGCCAAGATGCAGCGAGAGCCGGTGCTCGAGACCATCCACCGACAGGGGAATAAGGTGCTCGAAGGCGTCGCCCGGCGGATCGCCGAGCACGGCGTCGCCGACTTCTGCAGCGTATCGGGGCATCCGTCGTGGAGCTTCTTCACCATCGCGGCTGCCGGCCCGTACGACGCCTACGAGCTCAAGACCCTGTACCTCCAGGAGATGTTCGCGCGCGGCATCCTCACGCTCGGCACGCATAACCTGTCGTACGCCCATTCGGACGAGGACATCGAGACGCTGCTCAGCGCCTACGATGCGGTCCTGCCGTCGTTGCGAGCGGCGGTGGATCGGGGAGACCTGCCGGCCCGGCTGCACGGTGAGCCGCTCAAGCCCCTGTTCAAGGTCCGCTGATGGACCACTCGATCCGCAACGCCGTGGAGGTTCTGTTCCCGTGAAGGTCGTGCACATCGGCGATCGACCCGTCGGCGAGGGCGCACCCGTCTACATCATCGCGGAGGCGGGCTCGAATCACGATCGGGACATGGACCAGGCGCGTCGACTGATCGACGTCGCCGCCGAGGCCGGCGCGGACGCGGTCAAGTTCCAGACCTTCCGCGCGGATGGCATCGTCGCTGAGACGCCGACCCGGGCCGCGTACCTCGATGGCATCCTCCCGCCGGGCCAGACGATGTCCGAGCTCTTCGCCCAGCTCGAGCTGCCGCGTGACTGGCACGAGCCGCTCGCCCGGCACGCGACCGATCGCGGGCTCGATTTCCTGTCGACCCCGTTCGATCACGAGGCCGTCGACCTGCTCGACGAGCTCGGGGTCAAGGCGTTCAAGGTCGCGACCTACGAGCTGTGGCACCTGCCGCTCATCCGCGACATCGCGTCGCGCGGCAAGCCGATCATCTGTTCCACCGGCATGGCGAACCTGGCCGACGTCCAGGACGCGGTCGATGTCGTGCGCGAGGTCGGCAACGAGCAGCTGATCCTGCTGCACTGCGTGGTGAATTACCCGCCGCCGTTCGCGGACCTCAACCTGCGCGCCATCGAGACGATGCGCCAGGCGTTCGACGTGCCGGTGGGGTGGAGCGACCACACCCCGGGCTGGCTGGCGCCGGTCGTCGCGACCGCACTGGGTGCCGCCGTCGTCGAGAAGCACTTCACGACCGACCGGACACGGTCCGGGCCCGACCATCAGTTCGCGCTGGAACCCGACGAGCTCGCGGCGATGGTCCAGGCGATCCGCGACACGGAAGCCGCCCTGGGTAACGGCGTCAAGCGTCGCGCGCCCGCGGAGGACGACCTGTACGTCACCGCACGCCGGTCGCTCTTCGCCGCGCGCCCCATCGAGCCGGGAACGGTGCTGACCGAGGACGACATCGCGATCCTTCGACCGGGCACGGGGCTCGAGGTCCGCGACCGCTCGAAGGTCGTCGGTCGGACGGCACGCCGGCGTATCGAGCGCCACGAGCCGCTCGCCTGGGACATGTTCTGACCCGTGCCGGCCGTCCGGTTGGTGGCGACCGCAGGTTCCGTCCAGGGTCGTGGCCACCTGGCCCGGGCCCTTTCCCTGGCCGAGGCCCGCTGGGCAGCGGGCACGACGCTCCAACTCGAACTGCTCGACGGGACGCTTTCGGACGCTGAGCGAGGGCGGGCGGCGGCGGTCGGCGTGCGAAAGGCGGTCGGCGAAGAGCCGCCGGCCGCGTCGCTCGTGATCGTGGACGTGCCCCGCCCGGCGTCCGTCGCGCGTCGGTTCGACCCGACGATGCTGGCCGTGTTCGACGACGGCGATGCGTTCGACGGGCGGGCCGCCGTCCTCGTGCAGCCGTCGCAGGACGTCTGGCGCGGCTCGGGCGAGGCGCAGCTCGTGCTCGCCGGCTACGACTACGTCCCGATCTCGGCGGCCGTCCGCCGGCGTCGATCGACGGCAGCGGCGGCGTCCGCCGAGGCCGTGCCGGATCGCGACCGGCGCCCGCGGATCCTCGTCTGTTTCGGCGGCAGCGATCCCGCCGACGTGACCGGTCGGATCGTCCCGGCCCTCGCGTCGCTCGACGCGGACCTCGAGGTCGTCGTCGGGCCGAGCTATC
>JAXDKY010000275.1:0-4287 GCA_034666885.1 Chloroflexota bacterium | reverse complement strand
ATGGATTCCTTGGCCCCAACGGCGCCGGGAAGACCACGACGATGCGCGTCCTGACCGGCCTGATCCATGCCGATGGCGGCACGATGGAGCTGCTCGGTCGGCCCTTCACCGGCCGTGACCGCCAGCGACTGTTCGATGTCGGCGCGCTCGTCGAAACCCCTGCCTTCTATCCGTACCTGTCGGGTCGTGCCAACCTGAAAGCCCTGGCCGCCAGCGGCGCCAAGGTCCCGGCTACCCGGATCGACGAGGTCCTCGACATCGTCGGCCTGCGTGAGCGCTCGAGCGACAAGGTCTCGCGCTATTCCCTGGGCATGAAGCAGCGCCTCGGGATCGCCGGAGCGTTGCTCAACGATCCGGCGCTGCTGCTGCTCGACGAGCCGGCGAACGGACTCGATCCCGCGGGCATCGTGGCGATGCGCGAGACACTCCGCCACCTCGCTGCGATCGGCAAGACCGTGTTCATCTCGAGCCACCTGCTCGCCGAGGTCCAACAGATGGCCGACGTGGTCGGGATCATCGCGGCGGGGCGACTGGTGCGCGAGGGCTCGATGCAGGACCTCCTGGCATCCGAGGGCATCGTCCGCGTGCGGGTCCAGCCCGAGGAAGTGCCGGTCGCCGCGGCCGCGCTCGGTCGGCTGACCGATCCGGATCGGGTCACGCCTTCGGTCCTCGGGCCCGGCTGGATCTCGGTCCAGATCACGCCCAACCGATCGTCCGAGGTGAACCGCGCCCTGGCCCAGGCGAACATCTACGCGGCCGAAGTGAGCGGTGGCAACGACCTCGAGGAGCTGTTCCTCACGCTCACGGGCGCCGAGGCGTCGACGGACCGCGACGGCCGATTCGCCAAGATCGATCCGGCCGCACGCGCGTCGTCGGCCACTGAGGTGTTGTCATGAGACTCTTCTATTCCGGCCTCCAGAAGCTGGCCACACGGATGGCCACGCTGCTGACGTTCGGCCTGCTGGCAGGCCTGCTCGTGATGATCGACCTCGCGGTCGCGGCGACCCGCGGCGCAGGCTCGAATGGCGGCGGGAACCCACTCGCGCTGGTCACCTTCCCGGGCGCGTACGACCTCATCCTCAGCTTCCTGTTCGGGCTGGGCGGCCTGTTCGCCGTGATCTACGGCGCGGCGATCGCCGGCTCGGAATGGACATGGGGAACCCTCAAGACGGCGGTGGTTCGCGGCGAGAGCCGGAGCCGCTACCTGCTCGCGACGTTCGCGGCCATCGCGCTGGTGCTGGCTGTCGGCCTGCTCATCACGTTCGTGATCGGCGTGGCGGCGGCCGCCGTCGGGTCGACGATCGCGGGCATCTCGCTCGATGGGATCGGCGACACCGCGATGCTCGGCACGTTGCCGGAGCACTTCGTCCGCGGTTGGGTGGCGATCACCGCGACCGCTGCGCTCGGGTTTGCGGTCGCGACGCTCGCCCGCAGCCAGCTCGCCGGCATCGGCGTCGGGATCGCGTTCTACTTCGGCGAGACGTTCGCCGGGATCTTCCTGCCGGACGTGGTGCGCTACCTGCCCTTCCATCTCTCCCAGGCGGCCGTCGGCGGCGGTGAAGGGTTCGGCGGTCCGCCCGACGCCGGTGCCCTGTCGACCACGACGGCACTCGTCCTGGTGACCGTCTGGCTCATCGGGTCACTGGTCGTCGCAGCCGGCTTCAGCGAGCGGGCCGAGATCACCGGCTGAGGTCGCTGGCCCTCGCCTCGACGGCGCGTCGGATCCCGAGCGCCCGGGCGTCCACCGACCGCTATCCTTCCTGAGTCCGGGGAATCGAACCAAGGAGGAACGGGATGCCGCTCTACATGGATCGCCACGACCTTCCGGGGGTCAAGGCCGAAGACGTCGCCAAGGCCCACGAGGCGGACGTGCGGGTGCAGGGTCAGTACGGCGTCGAATATCGGCAGTACTGGGTCGATGAGCAGGGCGGCCATGTCTGGTGCCTCGTCGACGCTCCCGATAAGGACGCCGCGACGCGGGTCCATCGCGAGGCGCACGGACTGGAAGCGCACGAATTGAACGAGGTCAGCCAGGGAAGCTGATCTCCGCGCCCGCTTGCCGCGTCGGCAGCGGGCCGACGCGTCGTCAGCGGGCCGCTTGCACCGAGAACCTGGCCGCGGACGCCTTGGGGATCACCTGCACGAAGATCTGACCCCGCGGGAAGACGATCTCGTGGCCCTTGGCGTCGAGGAACCGCGTCCGATCGCTCGGATCCTTCTTGTGCCAGGTGCCCTTGGTGACGCGCCCATTGGCGAGCACCCAGGCCGTGTTCGTCCCGAGCGAGTCGGCCTCGAGACGACCGAGCGCCGCGCCCTCGATGGCATTCGATCGCCGGATCGGCACGACCATCACGACCACGGTCGTGGGCGCGATCCGCGGCCCCGCGCCGATCTTGCCGTTACCTGGGTTCGCGGTGGCGAGTGCGTCGTGTTGCGGGCGGCCGTCGACCGAGCGTAACCATGTGTTCGAGGCTCGATCGTAGGCGTAGCTCACCGTCTCGCTGGTGTAGCTGACGCGAAGCGTGCCTCGGTCGGGACCTCGATCGGCTTCGGGCGCACCGTCGGCAAAGGGTTGCAGGCGACCGCGCGCGGCGGGGTCGTAGGCGAGACGTTGGCTGGTGGCGTGTTTGGCCTGCTCCGCGTACTTCCGGATCCGCTTCCCGTCGGTGTACAGGTTGTGCGGCGCGGCCCTAAACCGGACGCGGCTCGTGGCCCGGCCGTTGACGTCGAGCACGAGCTTCTGCCGACCGGCGAGGAAGTTGCGTAGCGGCGGTGGCCCACCGGCGTGGAGGTACACGGCCTTCCACTCGGCGGCCCAGCGGACGAAGTAGAGGCGAGCGCTGCGTACCGGCCCGATCCGCGGCGGAGTACCCGACTGGAAGATCGCCATGTAGCGAGGGATCCCGCCCTCGGCCGGGGCCTGCCAGACGATGCTCGCGAAGGACAGCCCGGCCTGCTGCCTGGCCGCCGGCGAGTCGTCGATCATCACCGCGATCGGGTAGCGGTGGGCCAGGTCCGCGGTCGTCGGGATGCCCGACAGGTCCTCGAAGGACGGGGGCGTGGGACTCGGCGAGAGCGATGGACTGGCGGACGGGGTCGTGGGCGCGCTCGGCGACGCGGCGACCGGGGCGCTCGACGCCGACGGGGTGGCGAACGACGACGTCGCCGGTGGCGACTCGATCGGCCCGGCGGCCGGCGTTGGCCCGCGACTCGACGCGAGCAGGAGCGCCCCGCCGCCCAGGACGGCGATCAGCAGAACGATGGCGACGGTCAGGAACTTCGGATCGGAGCGCAGTCGGAGCGACATGCACGCACTGTCCGACCACCCTCAGCCGCACAACACCCCCCGGAAGTACCGCGTCTTGACGCGTTCGCTCAGTCGGAAACGGCCGACCCTGTGCGGGTCGGCCGTGGTCTCGCTGTGCCTCGCGAGGCAGGCCGGGTCAGCCCGCGGCGAGCCGCTTGAGCAGCGCGTCGAGCTGGACCCAGCCGCCGATCGCGCCCTTCTCGGCGCCGTAGCTGATGACGGTGTCCCGTTCCTCCGTCGTGTCGAAGCGCGACGTGATCGCGAGGTGAGTCCCGTCGCCGACCCGCTCGAACTCGATGGTCTGGGTCATCGGCTTGCCGAGCCCTTCCATCCCGAACGTCTGGACGAGCCGGTCAGGCGGGCTGACTTCGAGGAAGTCGCCGGTCATGGCGCTCTCCTGGTCGGTGCCGGGGTTCGACACGAACCGCCAGCTGCCGCCGGGCCGGAGGTCGAGGCGATCGACCCTGGTGCCCTGGCCCCACCACTGCGGGATCAGTTCCGGGTCGGTGTAGGCGGCCCAGACTCGTTCGATCGGATGGTCGAAGACGCGCTCGACGCGGAACTCGAGGTCGCTCGGCTGCGTGAGGATGACGGCGTGGGGACTCTTCTCGACGGTCGTCATGGCTGTGCTCCTTTCGTGCGGTCGAGGAGATCCCCGAACCGATCCATCTGCTCGTTCACCATCTGCCGATACGTCTCGACCCACATCTGGATGTCGTCGAGCCGGCGCGGGCCGAGATGGCACAGCCGCGTCCGACCCACCTTGACGGTGGAGACGAGCTGGGCCTCCTCGAGGACCCGGACATGCTTCTTCATCCCCGTCAGCGACATGCCGAACGGTCGGGCGAGCTCGCTGATCGTGGCGCTGCCGCTGCCGAGGCGCTCGAGGACCACCCGTCGGGTGGGGTCCGCGAGGGCGGCGAACGTGCGATCGACCGGCGAATAGTGAACCATCTAGTTCAGTATTGACGCAACGCCAG
>JAXDKY010000274.1:0-11581 GCA_034666885.1 Chloroflexota bacterium | reverse complement strand
ATCCCGGAACCCACCGGCGTCGTCGGCGTCGTCGCGCCGGAGACCTCGTCGTTGCTCGGGCTCGTGTCGCGGCTCGCGGCGCCGCTCGTCAGCGGCAATACGGTCGTGCTCCTCACCTCGGAGACGCGGCCGCTCCCCGCCGTCACCCTGACCGAGGTCCTCGCCACGTCCGACGTGCCGGGCGGCGTCGTCAACGTCCTGACGGGGCTTCGCCGCGAGCTCGTGCCGGTCCTCGCCGGCCATGACGACGTCGACGCCATCGACACCTGGGGCGTCCCCGAGGCCATGCGTCTCGAGACGGAGCAGCTCGCCGCCGACGACGTCAAGCGGCTGTCCCGCCGACCCACCACCGTCAACGAAGCCCGCTTCGACTGGCTCGACGACCGAGCCGCCGAGCGTCCCGAATGGATCGCCGCCTTCCTCGAGATGAAGACGGTGTGGCACCCGATCGGGGCCTGACAGATGGCCGTCCGTCCTGATCCCGAGGTCGGTTTCCGCCGTCCCGGCGACCACCTGCGCGCCGACCGGCTGGTCGAACGACGCGTGTTCATCCAGGCCTCGCCGCGCACCGTCTGGATGACCCTGCACGATCCCGCCGGGTCCGTCGTGCTCTTTCCCGAGCTGCGCCTCGGCCCGGCGGCCCCATCGTGGCCCGCGGCCGCCACGACACGGACCGCTCGCGCCCGGCTCGGCCTCCTGCGGGAGCACGCCCAGGTCGAGAGCCTCGAGGCCCGGCCGGAATCGATCTTTCGCCTTCGGGTGACCGGCTCGGGCTTCGAGAGCGAGTGGGGCTGGCGCCTGGAGGCGGTCGCGGGCGGGACGCGCGTCGTCCACGCCGCCACCTTCGAGCCCGTCGATCGCTGGACGGTGATCCTCCTGCGCCTGGGCCGACACTCTCTGGAGGCGCGCGTCGAGGCGCACCTGCGGGCGCTGAAGGAGCGGGCCGAGCGCGCCGACCGCACCGATCGACCCTCCTCGCCCGCGGCATGACCCCAGCCGGGTGACCGACCGCGACCTGGAACCCGACGTCCCGTTCGCCGGCCTGCGCCGGCACGCCCGCGCCCTCGTCGTCGGCGCCCTCCTGTTGCTCGTCCTCTTCGTGCTCGTCCCGGACATCACGCCGCAGTCGTCGACCCTGCCGCCCGTCCAGCTCGTCCGCGGCCGCATCGTGGAGCTGGTCCAGACGACGGACCCCTCGGTGCCCGACGCGCGGATCGAGGTCACCCAGGGCATCCCCGGCGGTCCGGCGACCGGCGAGATCGTCGATGGCTTTCTCCAGGGTCCCACCGGCACCGAGGCGCGCCCCGACTTCGGGGTCGGCGACGAGGTGATCGTCAACATCTCGACCGATCCCCAGTTCCACTTCATCTCGGTCAACGACCGCTACCGGGTCCCGACCCTCGCCCTGCTGCTCGTCCTGTTCGCGGCGGCCGTCACCGTGGTCGGTGGCTGGCGCGGCGTTCGCTCGCTCATCGCGCTGGCGTTGACGCTGGCGGTGATCGTCAAGCTGGTCGTGCCACTGATCCTGGCCGGCTGGGACCCGGCGTGGGTCGCGATCGGCGCGGCCTTCGGCGTGACGGCCGTGACGTTCCTGCTGACGGAGGGTGCCCGACGGCAGACCGTCGCCGCGGCCCTCGGGACGGGCATCTCACTGGCGCTGGTCGCGATCCTGGCAGTCATCTTCGACGCCCTGTCGCGGTTCACGCCGCTGCGCGGGTCGGAATCGGCGGGGTACCTCATCTCCCTGTTCGGGGCGAACCTGGACCTCGGTGGGCTCATGCTGGCGGCCGTCATCTTCGGCGCGCTGGGCGTGCTCGACGACGTGACCGTGACCCAGGCCGCCACGGTGCAGGAGCTGTATGAGGCCGATCCGAGCGTTGGTCGCTGGGACCTGGTCGGCCGGGCGATGAACGTGGGTCGATCGCACATCGCGGCCACCGTGAACACGCTCGTGCTCGCCTATGTCGGTGCGTCGCTGCCGCTGATCGTGCTGTTCGCGGCCGGTCGCCAGGACCCGTTCCTCGTTGCTTCGGGGGAGGTCGTGGCGGTCGAGATCGTCCGAGCACTCGTCGGCAGCATCGGCATCGTGGCGGCCGTGCCCATCACGACCGGTATCGCGGTGGGGCTCATCGGGCGGCGGATCCCCTTCCTGGGCGAAGGCACCGGCGTCCGACACGCCGCCGGCTGGGACTGAGGCGCCGGCGCCCCGCCGGCAGGAAGGACCGATCCGCATGACCGCGGTCATCCACACCGAACGATTGACCAAGAGCTACGGCCCGCATCGCGGCATCACGGAGCTCGACCTCGATGTCCAGGAGGGCGAGATCTTCGGCTTCCTCGGACCCAACGGCGCCGGCAAGACCACCACGATGCGCGTCCTGCTCGACCTCATCCGGCCGACGTCGGGACGGGCCGAGGTCTTCGGCATCGACACGATCGCGGACCCGGTCGCCATCCACCGGCGCATCGGCTACCTGCCCGGCGAGTTCGACCTCTACGACCGCCTGACGGGAGCCGACACCATCGCCTACTTCGCCAACCTGCGCGGCGGGGTCGATGCTGGCTACGTCGCCGCGCTCATCGAGCGCCTCGACCTCGACCCGAGCCGGCGGTTCAAGGAGTACTCGAGGGGCAACAAGCAGAAGGTCGGCCTCGTGGTAGCGCTCCAGCACCGACCCGACCTGCTGATCCTCGACGAGCCGACCGCCGGCCTGGACCCACTCGTCCAGCAGACGTTCTTCGCCATCGTGCGCGAGGCAAGAGCCGAGGGCCGGTCCGTCTTCCTGAGCTCGCACATCATCGACGAGGTCGACCGGACGTGCGATCGCGTCGCGATCATCCGCGAGGGCCGCCTCGTCCAGGTCGATCGCATCGAGGCCATCCGGCGCCTCGCGTTCCACCACGTCGAACTCTCGTTTTCGGCCCCGGTCGCACCGGCGGTCTTCGAATCGATCGATGGCGTCACCGCCGTGGAAGCCACCGAGAAGACGATCCAGATGCGAGTGAACGGGCCGATCGGCTCGGTCATCGCCGCGGCCGCTCCGCACGGCCTGGTGGACGTCGTGAGTCGCGAGCCGAACCTGGAGGATGTGTTTCTCGCCCAGTACGGTGCCCACGATGGCCGTTGACGTCCGGTCCCTCGGGACCCGTCGCTCCATGCCGTGGTCGCGGGTGATGGGTCTTCGCTCCATTTACGCCAAGACCGTGCGGGACAGTCGTCGGGCGGCCCTCCTCGTTGGTGGCATGGGCGGGCTGTTCATGCTGGCCACCGGAGCCCCGTACGGCGTCGAGTTCGGGACCATGGCGCTTCGCCAGACCTTTCTCGCGGGCATGACCGCGCTGCCGGCCGCCCGGCGCGGCCTGCTCGGCGAGCCGATCCATATCGAGACGCTCGGCGGCTTCATCTCCTGGCGCGTCGGTAACTCACTGCCGGTGATCCTGGGACTGTGGTCCGTGCTCGCCCTGTCCGGGACGCTGGCCGGAGAGGCCGCCAAGGGCAGCCTCGACCTGCTGGCCGCGACACCGGTGAGTCGGCGTGCGATGGCCCTGCAGAAGCTCGCGGGCCACATGACCGCCCTGACAGTCGCGATGGTGATCTTCGCGGTCATCACCTGGATCACCGGTGTCGCGTTCGCGGTGCTGCCGGGCGACGACATCCCCTTCGGCGCGGCGGTCGGGCAGGCGCTCCTGTACGGCCTCTTGATGCTCGCCGCCGGCTCGTTGTCATTCGCGGTCGCCCCGTTCGTCGGGCGGACACGCGCGCTCGCCTTCGGGCTGATCGCCTTGTTCGGCGGCTACCTCATCAATTCGTACGCCTCGTTGTCGCCGGCGATCGATGCCCTGCGGCCGCTGTCCTGGTATGCGTGGACGGCGGGCCACCGGCCGCTGGCCGGGGTGTCGGACTGGCCCTCGGTCGGGTTGCTCGCGGTCGTGACCGCCGCCTTCCTCGCCATCGGCATCGTCGCCTTCGAGCGACGGGACCTTGGCGATTACACGGCATTGCGTTGGCTGCGCCTGCCCTCGCTCCCCGCCGGGACCGGGAACCCGTTCACGCGGCAACTCGCCGATCGCGCCGGCATCGCCATCGCGTGGGGCGTAGGCGTGGGGCTGTACGCGGTCCTCATCATCGCGTCGGCCGATGCCTTCGCCAAGAGCATCGCCTCGATCCCACAGATCGCGGCGCTCATCAAGTCGATCTATCCGGACATCGACCTCCAGCAGCCGTCGGGCCTGCTGCAGCTCACGTTCTTCGCCTTCGGCTCATTCATCCTGGGCCTGGCGGGCGCGAGCTTCCTCGGCGGCTGGTCCAGCGACGAGGGCCGGCGTCGCCTCGACCTGGTGCTGGCCGCGCCGCTGTCCCGAGCACGGTGGTTCATCCAAAGCGGGCTTGGGGCATATGCCGCCATCGGCGTCATGACGCTGGTCCTCGCGGCGTTCGTCGGGGTGGGGGTGGCGACGCAGGCCGGCGACGTCATCCCGCCGATGCTCGGTGTGGGCGTTCTCGGCCTCGCGACGGCGGCTTTCGCCGGGGTCGGGCTCGCGGCCGGCGGGCTCGTGCGGCCCTCGCTGGCGGCTCCGGTCGCCGCCGGCCTGGTGATCGCCACGTTCCTCCTCGACACGCTCGGCGAGGCGCTCGACCTCCCGGACGTCGTGCTCGACCTGTCGCTCTACCGTCACCTCGGACAGCCGATGGCCGGCGCCTTCGACCCGATCGGGATCGTGGCAGCGACGGTGCTCGCGGTCGGCGGCCTGGCCGTCGGTGCGTGGGGCCTGCGGCGGAGGGACCTGGACAGGTAACGTCCGGGGGTGGACCCCTTCGTCATCGCGATCGTCGCGGTCAGCGCCGTCCTGCACGTCGCCTGGAACGTCCGGCTCAAGACGGCGGGCGACCCGCTGCGGGCGGCGACCGTGGGGATGCTGGCCGCGACCGTCGGGATCGTGCCAGTCGGGGTTGGGGCGTGGTTCGTGATTGGACGTCCAGAGGTCCCGGTGGAGGGGGTCGCGCTCGGGGTGGTGTCCGGGGTCGTCGAGGCGGGCTATTTCGTCCTGTTGTCGGCGGCCTACCGGCGCGGCGACCTGTCGGTCGTGTACCCGATCGCGAGGGGGACGGCCCCGCTGCTGGCCGTGGCGATCGGGGTCGGGCTGTTCGGGGAGCGGCTCGGGCTGGCGGGCTCGGTCGGCGTCGTCCTGTTGCTGGCCGGGTTCCTCGTGCTACAGCAGCCGTGGCAGGCGCTTCGGCGCGATCGGCGCGGGTTCGATCCGGCGATCGGCTTCGCGCTCGCGACCGGGGTGACGATCGCGACGTATTCGGCCATCGATCGGCTCGGGTCGCGGCTGATCAACCCGCTCTCCTATGCCGCGATCCTGTGGGTGACGGCCGCGATCGTGCTCTTGATCTGGGTGCGCTTCGTCGCCGGTGGCGACCTTCTGGCCGGTGGACGCGCCCAGGTGCGCAGGGCCGCCGTCGGCGGCTGGCTGACGCTTGCGGCCTACCTGCTGATCCTGTGGGCACTGAGCGTCGCGCCACTGTCCGGGGTGGCGCCGTTGCGCGAATCGGCGTCGGTGGTCGCGGCCGCCTGGGGCTCCGTGCGGCTCGGCGAGGCCGTCGGCCGTCGGGAGGCGGGGCGGCGGATCGGGGCGTCGGCACTGATCGTGGTCGGGGCGATCCTGCTCGCGGTGGCTGGGCGGTAGGGCGGGTTAGGCGGGCTCGACGGGGCGACCCAGGCAGGCTGGACCGGGGCGACCTACGCGGGCTCGACCGGCGCCACCGCCCCGAACAGCCGGCGCTGTCCCCAGGGGCTGTTGACGATGGCCACCCCGGCGATGATGAGCGCCGTCCCCAGGATGAGCGTGATATCGATGTGCTCCTGGAGCACGAGGAAGCCGAGCACGATGCCGTACACCGGTAGGAGATAGGCGACCAGCGACGTGCGCGTCGCGCCCCATCGGCCGAGCAACCGGAAATAGAGCATGTACGCCAGCCCTGACCCGAAGATGCCGAGCCAGACGACCGAGAACCACCCGGCGGCGTCGGCGTGCAGGCTCTCCCACGGTCGTTCGACCACGAGCGCCACCGTTCCGACGATCAGGAATGCGAACGTCACCTGGAACACGGCCGGGACGAGCGGCGGGAGCCCACGCACGTTGCGCCGGTTGTAGATGTTGCCCAGGGCATACGACAGCGACGCTCCCAGCAAGGCGAGGCTGCCGGCCAGGTCGCCGGTCGCGCTCATGAGCCCCGGCGACACGAGCAGGACGACCCCGATGAACCCGACCGCGAGCCCCACCACGCCGTTGACGCGGATCGGTTCCTCGGGCAGGAACATCGGCGCGATGACGATCACGAACAGCGGCACCGACGCATTCAGGATCGCCGCCAGGGCGCTCGCCACGGACTGTTCGGCCCACGTGATCAGCGCGAACGGGATCGTGATGTTGATCAGGGCCATGACGACGAGGTGGCCATAGATCCGTGGTTCCCGAGGCAGGGAGGTGCCGTTCAGGCGAAAGGCGACCCACAGGGTGGTGGCACCGATCAGCAGGCGCAGGGCGACCAGCGTGAACGTGCCGAATGAGTCCACCCCGATCTTGATGAAGAGGTACGAGGACCCCCACATGAAGCCGAGGGCCAGGAAGATGAGCCATTCAGTGCGGGTGGCGCGGCTGGTCATCCGCGCATGATAGGGCGTTGGCCTACCAGGGTATGTCAAGTTCGAGGCTCCTCCGCCAACGCGTCACCGCCAACGGGTCAGGATCGCCTCTCGATCGAACAGCCGGACCCCGATCCGCAGACCCACCAGGGACACGGCCAGGACCACCAGGCTCATCAACACGTAGCCAAGCGGCCCGACGAGTAGGGTGCCCGTCGCCTGGACGAGCACGAGGCCGACGACCGGCACGATGACCACGCCACCGATCTGCTGCGCCACCCGCGGGTCGTTGACCCGGGCGCTGACGATGACGCCGGCCACGACCGACGACAGGCCCACCGCCGGGCCGAGCAGGAACACGCCGGCCAGCCACGACCCGTCGGTCACGACGCCGAAGAGCGCCCGTCCGTACACGACCGAGGCGAGGAGCACGAACGCCACGTAGGTGACCCAGCCGGCCAGCACGCCCGGGACGAGAGCGGCGATCGCCTTGCCGGCCAGCAGCTCCACGGTCCGGATCGGCGCCGCGAGCACCGGCTCGAGCGAACGGGCCTGCTTCTCGCCGATGATCGAGAACGTCGCGATCGACAGCGGGATGTAGGCCGGCATCAGCAGGAAGAACACGAGGAACTGCTGGACGGCGAACGCTCCGGCCAGCTCGCTCGGGCTGAACGACGCCCACTCCGGCTTCTGGGTGAGGATCTGGCGGGCCAGGTCGGCGGGCAGCGCCCGGTCGCCCACGGCACCCGCGAGGATGATCGGCGCGACCGTCAGCAGCACCGGCGGCACGAGGATCGTGGACAGGAGGAGCCGGTTGCGCAGCGTCTCCATCCACTCGCGGCGCAGGATCGTCCAGACGATGGCGGCGCGCATCAGGGAGGTGCCTCGATGCCGTCCGCGCCAGGACGGACGCCCATCACGTCGAAGTAGATCTGCTCGAGCGATGTCCGATCGATCCTGACCTCGACGATGTCGCCCCCGGCGGCCACCAGCGAGCGGACGACCGCCGGGGCGATCGATTCTGGATCAGTCGCGCTCACGCGCAGCACGCCATCGACCGCCTCGACGACGCCGATGCCATCGAGCTGCCGCAACGCCGCGATCGCGTCGGGGGAGGGGCTCGACGCAAGCCGGATGGCCAGGCTGCGTTTCCCGAGCGCGCCGCGCAGCGCCGCCGGGGAATCGACCCGTACGAGGCCCGCCCGCACGAATGCGATGCGGTCGCACAGCCGGTCGGCCTCATCGAGGTTGTGCGTGGCGAGGACGATCGTCCGGCCCGCCTTCCTCAGGGTCTCGATCGATTCGCGCACGATGAACGCCGCCTCGGGATCGAGCGCGGCGGTCGGCTCGTCGAGGAACACGACCGACGGGTCGTGCAGCAGCGCTCGGGCGATGGCGAGCTTCTGCTTCATCCCCTTGCTGAACGTGCCCGTCACCTCGTCACGGCGTTCCCACAGGCCGAACAGGCGCAGGTGATGCTCGATGCGCTGGGCGCGCGTCTCGGCATCGAGGCCGTAGAGTCGCCCGAAGAAGTCGAGGTTGGTCCGCGCCGACAGCTTGTCGTAGAGGCCCGGCGTCTCGGTCAGGATGCCGACCCTCGCTCGGACGTCGTCGGGCTGCGTCCGCACGTCGAACCCGTCGACGGCGGCCGTGCCCTCGGTCGGCTCGATGAGTGCCGTCAGCAGGCGGACGGTCGTCGTCTTGCCGGCGCCGTTGGGGCCGAGCAGCCCGAGGACCTCGCCGCGCTGGACCTCGAGGTCGATGTCGCGGACCGCCCAGCGATCGCCGAACCGCCGGCCCAGGCCGGCCGCGCGCAGCGCGACGGCGGTCTCGGTGGGCGGCTGGGTCATGCCCGAAGTCTGGCTGGAATCGCGCGCCGGTGTCGCGGCGAGGAGAGGGCCGGCCTTTGGCCTATCCCCATGTGCCAACGGCGATACCATCGGCGCCGTGATCGCCCTGCGCTTCCTCGTGCTCGCACTCGGCGCGGCGCTGGGCGTGTTCTATCCCTTCCTCTCGGTCGTCCTCAAGGGGTTCGGGTTCAGCGCCGGCGAGATCGGTGCGATCGCGTCGATCGGGGCCGTCGGGTTCACCGTGGCGGTGCCCGCCTGGGGGCACCTGGCGGACGTTCGACTCGGCCGGCCGCGGACCCTGCAGGTCTGTGCGATCGGCGGCGGGCTTGCGGTCGCGGCCCTGTTGCTGCCGTGGCCGGGGCTCGTGATCGCGGTCCTGTTCGCGGCCTTCTGGGTCTTCGAATCGTCGTGGCAGCCGCTCGCGGACGCGATCACGGTCAACGCCCTGCGGGGCCGCGACTACGGGCGGGTCCGGCTGCTGACGAGCCTGTCGTTCTCGGTGGCGTCGATCCTCGCCGGCTTCCTCTACAACGAGACCGGGTACCGCGCGGCGTTCGTGCTCTTCGGCCTCGCCGCGCTGGCCATGACGCTGGCCGCGGCGTTCGTCCCGGACGTGGCCCGCGCCGACCTCGGTGCCCACCGCGGTCCGGCCGGGGCGCCGGCGCCGTGGAGGATCGGGTCATCGGGCGTGGCGTTGCGGGTCGCGCCTCGGCTGGCATTCGTGCTCGGGGCGGTCACTCTCTTGTTCGTCGGGGTGATCAGCGGGTTCACGTTCCTGCCCCTCCGGATGGAGGCGCTCGGCGGCTCGCCATCGGACATCGCGCTGGCCTCCGGTGGCGCGGCCGCGGCCGAGATCCCGACGATGCTCGTCGCCGCGTGGGTGGCTCGCCGGATCGGGCTGCGCGGGTTGTTCGTCGGCAGCGCGCTCGTCTACGCGTTCTGCCTGTCGGCTTGGGCCGTCTCGACGTTTCCCCTCGCCATCATCGTCACCCGCACGATCAGCGGCATCGGCTACGCGGGCGTCATCGTCGCCGTCGTACTGACCATCGCTGCGCTCCTGCCGGCCGAATTGCAGGCGACCGGCCAGTCGTTGTTCCAGACCACGGCCTTTGGCATCGCCGCCATCGTCGCCAACGTCGTCGGCGGGATCCTGTACGACTCGCTCGGACACGTGGCCGTGTTCGGTCTCGCCGCCGTCATGGCGCTGGCGTCGGCCGCTCTTGGTTGGTTCGCGTTCCCGCTGACACCGCCGATCCCGGGCGCGCCACGCGCCGGCCGCTCGCCGTCAGCAGCGAGCCCGTGATGACGGCGGCCACGAGGCCCGCGACGAGCGGGATGATCAGCGCGGCTGCCAGGCCGACGGCATCGGCGGCGACGCCCACGAGCGTCGGCGCGATCGCGAGGCCGATGCGCGCGAGCCAGGACGCCAGCGCGACGCCTTGTCCGGCAGGGATGCCGGGGACGGTCGCGGCCGCCGAGATCATGACCGGGAACAACGGAGCCGCCCCGAGGCCGACGAGGGCGAAACCGAACGCCGCGAGCGGCACCCCACCCCACGCTCCCGAAGCGATGACCAGGCCAAGACCGAGACTCGCGACGAGGGCGAACGTGCGCGCCACCGCCGCGTCCCCCCAACGGTCGATCCACCGATCGTTCGTGAGCCGCCCGACGGTCATCCCGGCGGTGTACAGGACGACGCCGAGTGCCCCGACGCCGACGGCCGCGCCGAGCACCTCGGTCAGGTAGATCGTGCTCCAGCTCGAGGCGGAGGCCTCGAGCATCAGGCCGAGGATGCCGATCAGGGCGATCGGCGCCAGCAGGCGGAGGAGGCGGAACGCCCGTGGGACGGCCCCGTCCGGCCTGCCGGGGGCCGCGGCGGCGTCGGCGGTCGCCGGGAGCAGCGGTTCGGCATCCGCATCCGGATCCCGGAGCAGCAGTCGGTAGGCCGCCAGGGACACGATCGCCAGGAGGATCCCGACGATCTCGAGATGGAGGAACAGCGGAACATCGAGGACGGCGGCGACCGCTCCCGTGGCCGCGCCCAGCAGCGAGCCCGCGCCCCACCAGCCGTGGAATCCGTGCAGGACGGAGCGGCCGTAGACGCGCTGGACGAGCATGCCGTGGGCGTTCATCCCGGCGTCCATCACGGCGTCGAGGATGCCCAGCACGAGGAAGGACGCGGCGAGCGCGATCCAGCCCGGCGCGAGGCCGATCAGCCCGAGCAGCAGGCCGAACACCACGCCGAAGCTGACCGTCACCCGGCGGCTGGAGTAGCGAACGATGAGCAGCCCGGCGACCGAACCTGCCAGCAGCCCGCCGATCGGCATCGCCGCGATGGCGGTGCCGATGGCGGCGTTCGTCAGGTCGAGCTGGCCCTTGATCGCCGGCAGGCGCGGCAGGACGTTGGCGAACAACGCGCCGTTGACGAGAAAGAGGGCGCTGACCGCGATCCGAGCCCGGCGGGCGTCGCGCCCGTCGAGGGTGGCCACAGCGTGCAAGGGTACACGGGCGACCCGCTAGCATGGCCGCCACACGACAGGAGGGACGATGCGGCTCTGGGGCGGACGCTTCAGCGAAGAGAACGACCAGCGCGTGGCCGACTTCACGCGCTCGATCGAGCTCGACCGCGAGCTGGCGGCCGACGACATCGCCGGTTCGATCGCCCACGTCCGCGGCCTGCGTCGGGCGGGGCTGCTCACGGACGACGAAGTCGATGAGTTGGTCGGCGGCCTGACCGGGCTCGCCGAGGCGGTCGCGGCCGGCGGCGTCGAGTGGGACCCAGAGCTCGAGGACGTCCACCTCAACCTCGAGTCGGCGCTGGCGGCGCGGATCGGGTCGGTCGCCGGCAAGCTGCACACGGGTCGATCGCGCAACGACCAGGTCGCGACGGATCTGCGGCTCTGGCTGCGCCGGGCCATCGATCGTCTCGACGCGGCCCTGGTCGGATTCGAGCGGGCGCTGGTCGGGCTCGCGGAGCGCGAGGGGACCGCGGTCCTGCCCGGCTCTACGCACATCCAGCCCGCCCAGCCCGTCCTGTTCGCCCATCACCTGCTCGCCTATGTCGAGATGGCCGAGCGCGAC
>JAXDKY010000273.1:0-13287 GCA_034666885.1 Chloroflexota bacterium | reverse complement strand
TGAGCGGGTTCGACCCCTCGCTGAGCGCCGCAACGGCCAGACCAGGATCGACCGTCCGGAGGCCCGCCATGGCCCGTCGGATCGCGTCCACCAGCTGCCCGGCTGGCGCGTCCTTGAGCAGGAACCCTGCGACGCCGCGCTCCATCGCCAGGCGGAGGTAGCCCGGGCGTCCGAACGTCGTAAGGATGAGGACGTGACACTCCGGGAGTCGCTCTCGCAGCCGGCCCGCCGTCGTGAGGCCGTCGAGCCCGGGCATCTCGATGTCCAGCAGGGCGACATCCGGTCGAGCCAACAGCGCCGCGTCCACCACCTCGTCGCCGCGACCGACCTCCGCGACGACCTCGATATCGCCCTCCAGGGCGATGAGCGCGGCCAGGGCCCCGCGGACCATCGCCTGGTCCTCGGCGATCAGCACCCGGATCATGGCGTCACCGCCGCGAGCGGCACGACGACCGCCAGGCGGAATCCACCGTCCGCACGCGACCCGGCCTCCACCCGACCGCCGATGGCGGCTGCTCGCTCAGCGAGGCCGGCCAGCCCGCTTCCAGGGCGGGTCGCGTCCGTGGAAAGGTCGTCCGCGTCTCTCGCCGACCCCGTTCCATCGTCGAGGACTTCGAGGATCGCCTCCGGGCCCCTGCGCTGCGTCCTGATGACCGCGGCAAGCGCGCCGGCGTGCCGCACGATATTCGTGGTTCCCTCCCGGACCGACCAGGCGAACGTCTCGTCGACGTCGTCCGGCAGTGCCCCCGCCTGGTCATCGACGTCGATCGTCACGCCGGCCGCCTGCAACGCGGCCCGGGCGCCGACGAGCTCGCTCTCCAACCTGAGGTGGCGGTAGCCACCGACCGCCGCGCGGACATCCTCCAGCGCGCGTCGCGATACCCCGACGATGTCGGCGACTTCGCCGGCGGCGCGGTCCGGGTCGGCCGGCAGGAGTCGACCGGCCAGCTGCGCCTTGAGCGCGATCACCGAAAGGCCGTTGCCGAGCAGGTCATGGAGGTCGCGCGCGATCCGCAACCGCTCGTCGGCGACCGCCAGCCGGCCGATCTCGAGGCGGGCGAGCGCCAGTTCCCGGTTCACGATGACGAGCCGCGCGACGGCCAGTGAGCCGAAGCCGATGAGGGCGAATTCGAGCGGGCGCTCGACGCGGTTGGCCGGAAGCGCCAGGACCGACCAGCCAGCCGCCGCGCACACGACCGACACGACCATGATCGCCAGCGTCGCCCGGCGAACGGACGCCAGCCAGCCGGCGGCCACGACCGGGTAAAGGAAGAGCACGAGCCAATGGGAGATCGGATCGACGAGCAGGACCACGACCGCGAGGACCGTGAGGAGGACGGTCGCGATGAGCGCTCGCGTGGAGAGCATGCCGCTGGGTGCCGCGAAGGTCCACAGGACGATGGCTACGAATGCGCCGACCGCCGGGAGGAGGCTCGCCAGCCGCTCGGCCGACGGGTTGGCCAGGACGAACGCGACCAACGGTGGCAACACGAGGGCGAGGGGTACCAGGCGGAACGCAAGCCTGGGCCGGCCATCGCGGCCGAGAAGGCCCGCGATGGCTTCATCGAGCTCCTGCCCTGCCGGTTCCCCCTCAAACGCCAACCTGCCGGTCCTCGCTCCAAGTCCGCCAGAGGACGAGCGCGCCGATCAGCAGCGCGTAGCCCGCCAGAACGAGAACGTCGACGGGATCAACGGTGCGACCGGCGATCGCGGTCCAGCCCAGATCAGCCAAGTGGTAGGACGGTACCACGCGGGCGATCGCGGCCAAAGTGCTCGGGAAGGTCTCGACCGGCTGGAAGAGGCCGCCCAGGACGGCGAGCACCACGAGGATGCCGGGCAGCACGACGTCAGCGGCGTCGGCGTCGAGCACGGGACCAAGGAGCAGGCCCAGGACCGCGAAGGGCACGGCGCCCAGCCACAGGAGGACGATCAGCGCGACCCACTCCGCCGGGGGCAGGCGGACACCGGCGACGGCTCCGGCGACGCCCAGCAGGACGAGGGGCGGTAGCGCGAGGACCATGGCAGTCACGAGCCGCGCCTTGGCTGAGGCAGATGCCGCAGCACCAGCGCGGGCATTCCCCCTCGCGCCCGTGCGCTGACCGTGGGCGTGGATCGAGCTTGGTCCCGCAGCGATCAAGGTCGTCGCCGACATCGCGCCGAACGCGGCCATCGACACCATCAGCCAGACCCGCCACGAGAGGCCGTCGGGCGCCGCGCCCGTGGAGCTGCCGATGCCGGTCAGCGAGTAGGCGATGTATACCGCAAGCGGAAGACCGACCGCGAAGAACAGGAAGCGCGGGGCCCGGATCGTGCGCGAGATCTCGAGCCGGAGCGGGGTCGCGATCCGGACGACGGACGCGACCGGCTGATCAGGTCCCATGAAGCCTCGTGGGTAACGGTCCCGCGATCGCGGGTGGACCTTTCGAACGTACCGCCGTCCCCTGGATAGCGGAAGTCACGCCCGTAGCGACCCGGGCGTGACGGTCGTCACGGGCACGCCGCGATGGACCTCACGGTCCGTTCAGGACGGCTGCGACTGTCGATGCTCGAGCTGCGGCAATACGGTCGGGAAAGCAACCAAGCCCACTCGAACTGCAACCGGAGTAGAACGTCATGAACGAGCAGCCCTCTCCTCTCCGATCACGAAGTGACCACGGGCGCGAGCTCCGTCTCCTGGCGCCGCTGGCGCTTGCGGGCGCGCTGCTCGTCGCCGCCTGTGGCGCGAGCGGGACGGCCGGGACGGCCGGGACGGCCTCGCCCGCCGCGTCGGTCGCGCCGTCGTCCTCGCCGACCATCGCGACGGCCCTACAGAACGACTTCGTTCGTGTCGTGAACCAGGTGAGTCCCTCGGTCGTCGTCGTCGAGACGCCGAGCGGCCTTGGCTCGGGGATCGTCTTCGACACCACGGGCGACATCATCACGAACAACCACGTCGTCGCGGGAAGCAAGACCTTCGCGGTCACGCTCGCCGACGGCCAGCGGCTCCCGGCGACATTGGTCGGCGCCGATCCGGCCGGCGATATCGCGGTCGTCCACGTCAACGCCACGAATCTCCAGCCCGCGACGTTCGCCGACTCGTCGAAGGTCGTCGTCGGGGACATCGTCCTGGCGCTGGGCAACCCGCTCGGCCTCCAGAGCAGCGTGACCCAGGGCATCGTCAGCGCGGTCGGTCGGTCGGTGCCGGAGTCGAGCACCGTCACCCTCCCGGACGTCATCCAGACGAGCGCCGAGATCAACCCGGGCAACAGTGGCGGCGCCCTGGTCGACCTCGCCGGCAACGTGGTCGGCATCCCGACCCTCGGAGCGCTCGATCCCCAGATCGGCAACACCGCGGCGGCCGGGATCGGCTTCGCCATCTCGAGCAACACGGCGGTCGATGTCGCCAACCAGCTCATCGCGAACGGGCGGGTGACCACGGCCGCACCCACGGCCGCGCCGACCGCCACGGCCTCGGTGGCGCCATGAAGACGCCGCGCCCGTCGAAATCGGGCAACGGCCACGTGCCGCAGCCGTCGACATCGAGCAACGGCCACATGCCGCAGCGGGCGGCCTCCGGGGCGGCGACGCCAGCGCGGCCCCGGGTCACGATCCTCGGCACGGGCAAGATGGGCTCGGCCATCGCCGGTCGACTGGCCGAAGCTGGCTTCGAGCTGACCCTCTGGAACCGGACGAGGGAGCGCGCAGCCGCGCTGGGGATCGGACGTGTCGCGGACTCGCCGATGCTGGCGGCCTTCGACGCCGACATCGTCATCAGCAGCCTGACCGGCCCCGACGCCGTCAAGGCAACCTACCTCGGGCCGAGCGGTGCGCTCGCGGCGGCCGATGGCCGGCTCTTCGTCGAGATGAGCACGGGCGGACCGGATCTCGTGGCCACCCTCGCCGATGAGATCGCTGCCGTAGGCGGTTCGCTGGTGGACGCCCCCATCCTCGGTGCGCCGCCGCTGGTACGGGCCGGCGAGGCAGCCATCCTGATCGGCGGTGACGACCACGACGTCCGGCTCGCCTCGCCGGTCCTCGCTGCACTTGGAGCGGTCCGCCACGTCGGCCCACTCGGGAGCGCCGCGCGGCTCAAGCTGGTCGCCAACAGCATGCTGGCCGATATCGTCCTGGCCGCGGCCGAACTACAGGTGGCGGGCGAGGACGCCGGCCTCGACCCCGACGACGTCTTCTGGGTCCTGCAGCGCATGGCGCCGCTCCTGGCGCCGCGCCGCCGCGGCTTCGTGGACGATCAGCACGAGCCCACGCTCTTCGCCCTGCGCGACCTGCGCAAGGACCTCGACCTCGCTGTCAAGCTGTTCGACCCGGCGCTCGTTCGGACGCCGATCACGGCCCAGGCCCGACAGCTCGTCACGGCCGCGGCGAGCCAGTACGGCGACCTCGACATCACCGCGGTCGAGCGGCCCTATCGGCGAGTCGCCTCGGAAGTACGGAGCGGTACCTAGCCGGCGAGCGGGCCGTGGTCCCTGCCACTGCGGGCGCACCGCGGGGGCCACTGAGCACGGTCCATCGGGCTCATCGGTCCGGGGCTTCGTGCCTTTCGGCCCGTGGTCGATCGCCGCGGGCGCCTGAACATGGGTCTTTGAGATCAGGCCCAGTTCCAGGGAGAACCACCGTGCTTCGAGTCCGTATCGCCATCTCTTGTCTCGTCATCGCCGCGGCGGCGGCCGCATGTGGAAGTTCGGGGTCGACGACCTCGTCTTCGCCCAGCGATGCGTCGCCAGCGTCATCGCAACCCAGTGCCGTCTCGACAGGCTCGCCGAGCGGCTCGGCGGCGACGAGTTCTCTCTCGCCAGTTGGCGCCCAGGCCATCAGCCTGGCTGAATGGAAGGTAGTCGTCGCCAGTACGATCAAGTCGGGCAAGACGGACTTCACGATCGTGAACAACGGCACCGCTCCGCACGAACTTCTGGTCTTCAAGAGCGACCTTGCCCCCGCCGCCTACCCGACCGATGCCGCGGGCGATGTCCAGGAAGAGGGCGCCGGCGTCACGTTGGTCAGCGACGGCGAGAACATCGATCCAGGCGGTTCCCAGGCGCGCAGCGTCGACCTCGCGCCAGGCACCTACCTCTTCCTGTGCAACATCCCCGGACACTTCAAGCAAGGGATGTTCGCCGTCGTGACGGTCACGCCCTAGGCGCCAGCGGACCGAGTCGACACTTGACCCAACGCCACGCGTTTCCCTGACGCTGCGGACCGCTCGATAGCCGCGATGAGCTCGTGGCGTCGGACCGCATCGTCGAAGTCCGGCACGCTACGCGTGCCATCCTCGATGTCGGCCGCGAACGCCGCGTACGCGCGGCCGACGTTGTAGGCGGGAGCGCCCTGCAGGGCCGTAAGCGCGGGCCATCGCTCCGTCAGGTCCGTCGGTACGACAAGCTCGACCGGTTCGTTGCTTCCCTGCGCTCCAGCGACCGTCAGCGGTTCGATCTCCGGATAGGCAGAAGCTGCGCTGATCCGAAGCGTTCCGTCGGTGCCGTTGATCTCCCACAGGAACCCGGTACCGCCGGCGACTGCCTCGCGGATGTGGACGGTCGCGGTCGCCCCGGACGTGAGGGTCCCGAACAACGCGACCTGGTCGGGCGCGGACTTGACGATGCTCTCGCCGGTCCCCTTGATCCTGATCGACGGCCGCCGAAGGTCCGACATCGCCGAGAGCTCGGCGAACTCGCCCAGGACATGGTTCAAGGTATCCAGGCTGTGGCCGATGGCGATGGTGAGCAGGTTGGCTCCATTCGCCTTGTCCAGCATGTAGGCGTTCTGCTTGACCACGGCGTCGCCGGGAACGGACGTTCCGATCATGGTCGTCGACAGGACTTCGCCCACGTATCCGTCGCGGAGCAGCTCCTGGACGAACTCGATCGCTGGGGCCTGGCGAGCCTGCAACCCGATGGCCGTGTGCAGTCCCAGCTCGTCGGCCTGGGCGGCCATCGCTCGGGCGTCGTCGAGGTCGCGACCAAGCGGCCACTCGCAGTAAACGGCCTTGCCCGCGGCAAGGGCGGCGGAGACGAGCTCTCGATGTCGCGGGGCCTTGACGGTGACAGCGACGAGGTCGACGTCCGGTCGGGCCACGAGCTCCTCGTGGTCCGTGAACACGGCGCTGACACCGAACATCTCGCCGACCGCCCGCGCTGATTCCGTGCTGTGGGCGCCGAGCGCCCGGATCTCGAAGTTCGGCAGCGCGCGGAGTGCCGGGATGTGGGCGACGCCGGCCCAGCCCCAGTCGGAGCTGACCCCGATGATCCCGACGCCCACGATGGATCTACTCACGGTCGTTCCTGCTACCCGGAGGCACTCGATGGTCCAGCCGCAACGTGGCTAGCCGAGCCCTGCTCACGCAGCTACGCTACACCATATGGTTGCAGCCGCAAGTACCTTGCCCGTGAACGTCAAAACCCCGGGCGGCCGCGACGGGTCATGCGCTGGGTCACCGGCACCGTGCTCATCGGGCTCGGGACTCGGGTCGCCCTGGAGCGCACCTGAGGAAGCAGCGCCAGTCCACAGGGTTGGGTCAGGCTGCGGCCGGCCGATCGGTCCCGCGGGACGGGGGGCGAACGACGAGGACGGGACAGGGCGCATTGCGGACCACGTGATCCGACACCGACCCAAGGATGAACCGGCCGATCGTCCCCCGGCCGTGGGTCCCCACGACCACCAGGTCAACGCCCTCTGCCTCGGCAGCCGACACGATCGACTCCCCCGGGTCGCCGGTCCAGACGAGGAATGACACCTTGATGCCCATCGCTCGGCCTCGCCCGACGAGCTCCTGGGCGGCAGCCTGGCGCCGGTCCCGGACCTCGTCCCAGCGAGCTCCGGCTCGACCACCCTGTTGGGGCAGGTCGTCCGGATCGATGACGCTCACGACGAGCAGGTCGGCTCCGTGGCGCTGGGCCAGGTCGAACGCCTGGTCGGTGGCGAGCTGGGAGGTGGGGCCGAGATCCGTGCCGAGGAGGACGCGCCGGATGTCGGCGGGCATTCCCCTTTCGGGCTGCTTCTGGATGGTCGGCATGACGGTGGCCTCCGAATCCGACGCGCCGGGCCTCGGGGACCCGGCGCGCTGGCGGTACTGGGCGTCCGAGGCGGGCACCCTGCTGGTGATGGCTAGGCGGTCGCCGGCCGGAGGGCCGGAACCTTGACGCGCTCGGTCTGGGCTCGCGTCGCCCACACCAGGCCGAGGCCGGTGAACAGGATCGTGGCGCCGAAGCCGGCGAGGAGGGCTGCCACACCGATCCCGATCTGCAGGGCAGAGGCGGTCACGCTGCCGACTCCAAGCTCGGCGATCAGCGCGTGGGTGGTGCCGGTCCAGACCTTGTCGCGAGCGATGGCCTCGATCGGGTTGGCGCGGTCGAAGCCGGTCCAATATCGGCCATCGGTGGCGAACTCGTACGAGCCGGCCTTGAAGACCGTGCCGTCCGCGGCCGTGACATCCGTGTCGAGCACGACGGTGGTCGTCCCGGTCAGGGTGTGGTGGGCGATGGTGGCCATCTGGTACATGTACTCGCTGGCCGTGTTGACGAGCGGGTCGTTCGGGTTGAAGTCGGCCGTGTTGACGGCATAGCCCCAGTCGTTCGTCAGGAGCGACATGATGGCCTGCGCGCCTTCGGTCTCGCCACGATCGACGAGCTGTCCGGATTCGTTGTAGCTGAGGGTGACGTTCTGCGCGGCGCTGAACGCCTGGAGCGACTTGGCTCCCTGGTCGGTCTTGTAGTAGGCGAATCCACCGCCCGCGATGAACGCGAGCCCGATGATCGCCAGCATGACGCCGAGGCCCTTCAATCGATTGTTCACGGTGTTCATCCTCGCTGACTTCTTCTGGTTGGTTGCTATCACGACCAGAGTCCGCCACGGGGCGCATAGGGGATAGGGGCCATACCGACCCATCTGACGTGCCATGCGACCCCCCGGTGCGGGAGCCGAGTGACACGCGCTCGGACGCCAGCGTCAGCCGGCCGATCCCTCCCATGCCCCGCCGGCAAGGATCGTCGTTCGAAACGCATATCGATCGCCGCGGTTGAGGCGTCGCCCGAATTCGAACGGCTCGCCGTATTGATCGAAGACCGTCTCGGAGAGCTCGAGGAGCGGAACCCCCTCAGCCAGCTCGAGGAGTTCGGCCGAGCGCCGATCGGCGATGACCGCCCTGAGCATGCACTCGGCGCGGGATGGCTCGAGGCCGTTCCCGGCACGAAGGGTCTGATAGAGCGAGGCGTCCGAGAAGTCGACCTGGCCAAGCGACTCGGCCAGCGACGGGATCAGGACCGATTGATCCAGGGATAGCGGCGCGCCTTCGACGATGCGGACTCGCTCGAGCTCGAAGACGTCGCTGTCCATCGGGAGCCGCAGCGCCCTGGCCTCCGCCTCGAGGGCGGGCCGGATGCGCGCGTTGCAGACCTTCGACGAGACGGCGAGACCGTGGACCGCGGCCCAGTCCGTCAGGCCCTGGGGACCGCTGATCGTCTCGATCGTGACGGGGCCTCCCTTGACGAACCAGCCCGAGCGGTCGCGCGAGACGAGCAGGCCCCGCGCCGCCAGGTCGGTGAGCGCGCGACGGAGCGTGTTCCGGGCGACGTCGAGGCGAGCCCCGAGCTGGCGCTCCGGAGCGAGGCGCTCACCGGGGGTCAATCGCCCTGTAGCGATGTCCGTCTCGAGCCGGCGCATCACGCGCATGTACGCCAGGTCGCGGCCCGCCGCATCGGTGCGACGGGCCCGCCGCGGATTCGGTTGACACGACTGGTTCAACTTTGGTTCAATCTCGTTGTGAAGCTGGCGGTGCTCGGGGGCGGAGGATTTCGCACCCCGGCGATCTATCGGGCGCTGGCCGAGGGGCAGACGCGGACCCGCTTCGACGAGCTCGTATTGTATGACGTCGACCAGACCCGCCTGGACCGCATCGCCGCCGTCATCGCCGGGCTGAACGTGCGGCTCGGGCAGAGCGTCCCCGTCAAGATCACGACGCACCTCGACGAGGCAGTCGACGGCGCGGACTTCGTGTACTGCGCCATCCGGGTCGGTGGGATCTCGGGTCGGCTGCTGGACGAGACCGCCGCGCTCGCCGAGGGCGTCATCGGCCAGGAGACCACCGGTGCCGGCGGGATCACCTTCGCCCTCCGGACCGTGCCGGAGATCACGAGGATCGCCGAGGTCGTGGCTCGTCGCGCTCCCGCGGCGACGTTCATCAACTTCACGAACCCGGTGGGCCTGGTCACCGAAGCCGCGCAACGCGTCCTCGGCGACCGGGCGATCGGCATCTGCGATGCGCCGCAGGCCCTGTGCCGCCGGGTCGCTACCGCCCTCGGCCGCGACGAGGACGAGCTGTGGTTCGACTACTTCGGCATCAACCACCTCGGTTGGCTGCGGTCCGTGCGGGACCATGGCCGGGACCTGCTTCCGGACCTGCTGGCGGACGAAGCGTGCCTCACGTCCTTCGAGGAGGGGCGACTGTTCGGGGCGGAGCGGTTGCGGTCGATCGGCATGATCCCGAACGAGTACCTCTACTACTACGACTTCACGCCCGAGGCCCTCGCGGGGATGCGCTCCGGGCGCGTGCGCGCCGAATTCCTGCAGCCCCAGCAGGACGCGTTCTATGCGGGCGACGGCACGCCCGAGAAGGCGCTCGAGGCCTGGGAGGCGACGATCGATGAGCGCGAGCGCAGCTACATGGAGGAAGCCTGGAGCGGCCGGGAGGAGGACCTCAGCACCGTCGCGGCTGCCCGGGAGCCGGGCGGCTATGGAGGGCTTGCGCTCGATCTGGTCGACGCCATGACCGGCGGCGGACCCTCCGTCCTGATCCTCAATGTCGCAAACCGCTCGAGCCTCCCCTTCCTGGACGCGGAGGCGGTCGTCGAGGTCCCCTGCGTCGTCGGCAGCGGTGGCGTCATCCCCGTGGCGATCGGGTCCGTGCCCGCGGAGGCGCGCGACCTGATCCAGTCGGTCCGGGCCGCAGAGCGAGCCGCGATCGAAGCCGCACTCTCCGGATCGCGCCGCGAGGCGGTTCGGGCGCTCGCCATGCACCCGCTGGTGCGATCGGCCGACGTCGCCGAGCGGATCCTCCAACGGCACCTGGTGGCCCAGCCGCAGCTCGCCGAGATCCTGCGATGACGGTCGACGTCGTATGTGCCGGGCCGCCCTTCCTCGACATCCTCTTTCGCGGCCTCGAGCGGATCCCGAGGTCCGGCGAGGAGGTCCTCGCCTCCGCGGTATCCGTGGTGCCCGGCGCCATGGCGAACGTCGCCTTCGCCCTTCGCCAGCTGACGCTCGACGCCGTGGTCTGCTCGCGCGTCGGCACGGACCCGGCCGGGCGCTTGCTCCAGGAGTTGATGGCGAGCGCGGGCGTCCCGTGGATCGGCGAGCCGACGGGTTCGACATCGCTGTCTGTCGCGCTTCCGGTCGATGGGGATCGCGCCTTCGTCACCGTCCAGGCGGACACCGCCATCGATCTCGACGCGATCGCCGCGCTGGCCCCGCGGGCCGTCGTCATCAACCTGCCGCTGCCCGGACCGATGCCAGGCACGCCCTGGATCTACGCCGTCGTCGGCGATCCGCAGGTCGCCATCCTGCGCGTGCACGGCCTGGGCTCCCTGGACTGGCTGCGCGCGATCTTCATGAATGAACGGGAGGCGCAGGAGCTCACGGGCCTCGCGGACACCCGCGATGCGGCAGCCGAGCTGGCGATGCACGGCTGCCTCGTGATCGTGACTCGAGGGTCCAGCGGCGCGGTGGCCGCGCTGCCCGACGGTCGTGTCGTCGAAGTCCCGGCCGTCGTCACGAATGCCCGCGACACGGTCGGGGCGGGCGATCTCTTCACCGCCGCCTTCATCTGGTCCGACCTCCTGGGCCGACCGCTCGACGAACGCCTGAACCTGGCTACCGCCTACGCGTCGCACTCGCTGGCGCACCCCGCCACCGGCCAGAAGGGGCTCAGCGTGGCGGCCTTTCGGGACATCCTCGCCGCAACGGCATCGCCGTTGGACTGGCTCCAGGAGGTATGACGATGGCGCCATGACCTGCGCCGGCAGGAGCCGATCGGATCGATCCCAGCAGCGGAATGCGGCCGCCTAGCCCGCAAGCATTCGGAGGAGATTCCCATGGACGAGATCGTTCGCCAGGTCCTTTCGCGGCGGCGCTTCCTGCAGGTCGCCGTCGCGTCGAGCGTCGTCGTCGCCTGTAGCCCGTCGGCCACGGGCAGCAGCGCGCCGAGCCAGGCGGCCAGCGCGCCCGCGGGCGGCGCGAGCAGTCCGCCGGCCAGTGGCGCGGCCATCTCGGGCACGGTCAATGTCACCTATCCCGACGAGGCCGGCTTCAAGCCGAAGTACGTCGAGCAGGCCGCGGCAGCCGTCTCGGACGCGTTCCCCGACGTCGACGTCAAGATCGACCTCCAGAAGATCGGCGATGACGACTTCTACACGAAGCTCCTGCTCCGCCTCGATAGTGGCGACGTCCCGGACGTGATCCATGTCGGTGGCAGCCTCATCGGGGAGCTGTCCGACGCTGGCTACATCGAGCCGCTCGACGCCTACCTCGCGGACTGGGCGGACTGGAGCCAGTACCCGGATGCCGTCAAGGGCGGCGTCACGTACAACGACCACACGTGGGCGATCCCCTACGGCCTCGACATGCGCTGGCTGTACTACCGCAAGGACGACCTCCAGCAGGCCGGGCTTCCGGCCGACTGGCAGCCGGCCAACGTGCAGGGCATCCTTGACGCCGCGGCGGCCGTGAAATCGAAGACACCGGCCGTGCTGCCCTACGCGCTCTATGCCGGCCCCGCCGGGTCCAGCGGAACGGCGGACCACGCGTTCGTGCCGCTGCTATGGGCCTACGGCGGCGAGCTGCAGGATGCCAGCGGCAAGTGGATCGGCGACAGCCCCGCAACGAAGAAGGTCATGGCGTACTACGCGAAGGCGTACGGCGACGGCCTCAGCCCCAAGGAGATCATCACCGCCACGAAGCCGTGGACCGCGATGCGCGAGAAGCTCGGCAATGGCGGGCTCGCATTGCTGTTCGAAGGCGGCTGGGTGTACGGCGGCTGGGCCGCCAACGACAAGGCCGCGACCGAGCAGAACGTCGGCTACGTCCTGCACCCGACCGAGACCGGCGGCCCGTCGTTCACGATCGGTGGCCCAGGCACCTGCTGGTACATCACGGCCGGCAGCAAGAACAAGCAGGCCGCGTGGGAGTTCATCAAGGCCGTCAACTCCGCGGAGATCGTCGGGAAGCTGAACGCGGAGGACCCGCATCCGGTCGCCCGCGCCGATGCCGCCGAGGTCGCGGAGTTCAAGTCGAGCAAGTACCTCGTCGACTCGACCGACGCGCTCAAGAGCGCCCGCTTCACCGCTCCCTCGCCCGATTACCAGAAGGTCATCCAGGCGATCCAGGCGGCGACGGCCCGGGTCGCCGCCGGCGAAGTGAGTGGCGACGACGGCGCCAAGCGCTACACCGATGACCTCACCCAGGCCCTCGGGGCCGACAAGGTCACCTCCCTGTAGTGGCCGCCAGTCGCCGGAGCTCGTTCCGGCGCAACCGGCTGTACGTGGCGGGGCTCAGCCCCGCCGCGTTCCTCCTCGCCCTGTTCTTCGTGGGCCCGGCGCTGTGGGCCCTCGCCTCGAGCTTCACGAACCGTGCGCTGGTCGGCATCGATGCCGCGAACCCGCGGTTCGTGGGGCTCGACAACTACATCCGCCTGTTCGGCGACCCTGACTTCGCCCGGGTCATCCTCAACTCGGTCGTGTTCGTCATCGGCTCGGCGATCATCGGCCAGTTCGTCCTCGGCTTGGCCCTGGCCCTGCTCCTGGACTATGCCGAGCGGCGCGGCTTCCTCGCGACGAGCCTCGTCTACGCCGCGGTGCTCCTCGCCTGGGTCAACCCGACGATCATCGCCGGCTTCCTGTGGGTGGCGATGTTCGATTACTACAATGGCTCGCTCAACGTCGGGCTTGCCCAGGTCGGCATCGCTCCCGTCGACTGGTTCGGTTCGGGGCCGATGCTGGCCGTGATCATCGCCAACATCTGGCGCGGGACCGCCTTCACCATGCTCATCTTCCTGGGAGCCCTGCGCACGATCCCGTCCGACATCTACGAGGCGGCCCGCGTCGACGGCGCGAACGCCTTCCGCCGTTTCTGGGACCACACCCTGCCGTTGCTCCGGCCGATCGCCGCGCTGACGCTGCTGTCCGTGACGATGGCCACGTTCGGGACGTTCATCCTCATCCAGTCGCTGACGAACGGTGGACCGGCACTCCAGACGGAGGTGATCGCGTTGTACGCCTATCACCAGGCGTTCCAGGCACATGCCGT
>JAXDKY010000272.1:0-6782 GCA_034666885.1 Chloroflexota bacterium | reverse complement strand
CTCGACCACTCAGGCCTGGTCGTCAGCGTTGCCACCTCGTTCGAGCTCGCGACCACCCAGGGCGACCAACGTACGACCATCGACCCCGACCTGCCGGTCCCGCTGACGTTCCGGGACTGGTCGAGCGGCCGCGACGCTGCGTTGGATGGGATCCTCGCGCGCCCTTGACCTCGCGCGGTGTCACCCTTGGCGCTTCACAGGAGGCTGCCATGACGGGACCCCCGCGCCACACCACGTACTCGCTGTTCTTCGACCTGTTCGTGCTGGGCCAGCGGGTTCGCGAACTCCTCGCCCTGGCGATGGCAAATTCGCCGCTCCGCGCCGAGGAGTACGCCATCTACAGCGTGGTGTTCGAGGACGAGGCCGTCTCACCCACGTCGATGGCCAGCCAGCTTTCTATGCCGCTGACGACGGTCGTCGATGCCATCCGGATGATGGAGCGACGGCGTCATGCCCGGCGCATGCCGAACCCGCGGGATCGCCGGTCGTATCTGGTCGTGCTCACCGGCGACGGACTGCGGGCGCACGCCGACGCCCACGATCGATTCGAGGTCGCGTACCAGGCCTTCGTCGCTGAGCTCGCGGAAGTCGGGGACGGAGAGCCCGCCGCCCGACGACACGTCGCCGAGCTCCTCCTCGCCGCTGAGCGCGCGTCAGGTTCGATGGGACCGGCCGAGGGCGTCCCGCCGTCTCGACCGCGAGCCAGCCGATGCCGATGAGCGGCGCCGACCGTGACCGCTACGAGGCGATCGCGTAGACGACCGTGACGGTTGCCTGAACATCCTGGGTGCCGCGCTCGACGGGCGTCAGTGCCGCGGCATCGCGGATCGCCGCGCCGTAGTACATCGGTCCTGGCGATGACACGGCCGATTCCGAGATGGACACGACCGCACCGAGCGACACGCCGGCGGCCGATGCCATCTTCTGCGCGCTCGTTCGCGCCTGGCCGATCGCCGCGGCACGTGCCTCGTCGATGGCGCTCGCCGGATCGTCGACGTCGAAATTCAGGCCGTTGAGCTCGGTCGCGCCTTTGGCGGTCGCGGTGTCGACGACATCGCCGGCCTTGTCGAGATCGCGGACCGTGATCTGGAGCTGCTCGCTCATCCGATAGCCGACGATCTTGGTGCCGTTGCTGTTGTACTGCGGGCTCAGGTCGATCGAGCTCGTCTTGATGTCCTTCTCGTCGATGCCCATCGCCTTGAGGGCGGCGATGATCCGGCTCATCGACTGGCCCGCGGCGTCACGCGCGGCCCTGACGGTCGGCTTGGTGACCCCGACACCGACCCCGACCCGGGCGACGTCCGGGACGCGGGTAACGGACGAGGTACCGGTCACGGTGATGGTGTGTGCGGCCGGCTGGCCGTCGGTGGTCGGGGCGCCGGCCGCCGGGCCCGGTCGCACCGAGATCGCCGCGATCGCGACGATGAGCGCTCCGAGTGCCAGCGCGCCGGCAGTGCGGATGGATGGCGACATGGCGGACCCCTTCGTCTCGTGGGTGGCTGGGTGGCCGCGCGAGCGCAGCCTTCACCGGGAGACGGTCGGGGACCGCTGAGAGTTTCGGTGGCGCTATCCGCGCTCGATGAGCGGCTTCACCTCGCCGATGAATCGCTCGAAGGTCTCCACGTCGTACGGCGCCGGCTGCTCGGAGATGACGGTGCGGAAGCCGAGCTCGACATATGGTCGGAGGCGGTCGGCGATCTGCTCCGGCGAGCCGTTCCAGAACGTGTCGTCGTCCTCGAGGTCGGACAGCGGCGTCTGGTTGTGCTCCATGGCCGCTTTCCAGACGCGGTCGGCCTCGGCCTCGGAGTCGCGGATGGTCAGCTTCACGCCCAGGGTGAACTCGATATCGGCGATATCACGCCCGACGGCGTCGCAGTGACCGCGCAGGACCTCGACCTTGTGGGCCATGAAGTCTGGCGTGCCCATCGCGTTCCACATGTCCGCGTACTTGGCCACGGTGCGCAGGGTCTTCTTTTCGCCGCTGCCGCCGATCATGATGGGCAGGCGCTTCTGGATCGGGAGCGGGTAGTGACGCAGGTCCTTGAAGGCGTAGTGACCACCCGGAGGCGACGTCACCGAGCCGCCGTCGAGCACGGTACGCATCGCGCCGACCGATTCGTCTAGCCAGTCGAGCCGCTGGCCGAAGCCCGACCCGAAGTCGATGCCGTGCGCCTCGTGCTCCAGGTCGAACCACGCACCGCCGATGCCCAGGATCGCGCGGCCATCGCTGATGTGATCGACCGTCTCGGCGATCTTGGCCGTGAGGCCCGGGTTGCGGAAGGTGTTCGCGCCGACGAGGAGGCCCAGGCGCGTGTGCTCGGTTGCCACCGCCCACGCGGCGAGCGACGACCAGCCCTCGAAGATCGGCTGGTACGGGTCGCCGAAGATGGCGTATACGTGGTCCCAGGTCCAGAGGTGGTCGTATCCGAGCCGATCGACGCGCTTGGCCGCATCGAGCTTCTCCGGCCAGGTCGATGCCTGGCTCCACAGCAGGATGCCGGTCTTGATCTCGGTCATGGGATGGGCCTCCGGAGGACGCGTTCGGGACGCAAAGTCTAGTGCGGGACGCACTGGTCGTCCTACTATCGACGGCATCGTGCGAGCCACAAACCTTCCCGTCATCGTGGGTGTGGTACTGATCCTCCTCCTCGCTGGATGTGGTCCCCTCGAGCGCGTGGTGCCGCAGGCGGCATTCACGATCTATGGGCACAACAATCGCGCGCGCGATGCCTGGTTCGGGTTGGCGCCGCCAGGGGACCCGTCGCAGTCCGTGGGATTTGGCGCTGACCTCGGGGTGGCCTGCCTGCATGGTCCGGTCGGGGCGGCAGTCGTTCGGTTCGACGGTCCGCCCGGCCAGGGTGGCCTGCCGCTCCAGGAAGTTGGAACGATCGTCGGCGAGGGGCCGCCGGGCTCGAACGTGTTCTGGGTGTCGGTCGCGGCTAACGGCAGCCTGACCACCGGCAGCGGGGTGCCGGCCTGGTGGGTCGGAGACGCCCAGGCCTGCTGACGCTCCGGGCCGCCGCCGCGGTCAGGCCCGGTCCAGTTCCCGGTCGATCGCGCGGAGGATGAACCGGGCTGCCTCGGCGCTCTTGCCGCCGAGCTTCTCGCCCTCGTCCTGCTCGAGCGCGCGCATGAGGTCGCCGAGGAACAGGTCCATCGATGGGGTCCGCTCCAGCGACCCATCCGCAAACGCGGCCTCCAGCCGGGCGACGGCGGCGCGCGCGTTGTCCACGGAATGGCCCTTCGCCACGATCAGTTCGCGGACATCGGCCCGGGCGGCGTCCGCAGCCGGGCCGGCTGTCGTCATCGGGACCCCCGGATCGAGCGCCGCAACAGCCGGGTCCTGGTCGAGCCCACGACGCTCCCCGCGTCCCCGGCCCGTGACGCCTCTGCCTCCAGCATCGCCCGCTCCTCCTTGCCCTCCACGTCGGCCACCCGGAGTCGCCGCCGGTCGGACTCGAGCACGCTCATCGCGATCTCGTCCCACCACTGGCCGTCGCGGAAGATGGACTCGCGCGACCGGCCCTCGATGACGAATCCGCAGCGCTTGTAGGTCCGGATCGCCCGTTCGTTGAACTCGAACACGAAGAGCGCGATGCGATGCAGCCCCAGCGTGCCGAAGGCATGGTCGAGCATCAGCTGGGTGGCCTCGGTGCCGTAGCCCTGGCCCCACGCATCCTTTTCCCCGATCGTGATGTGGTACAGGGCCGAGCCGTTGTCCCCGTCGAGCTGGCTGAAGGCACAGGTGCCGACCAGCCGGTCGCCACTGCGTTCGTGGATGGCCATGGCCATCGCGTCCGGGCCGACCACCCGGGCCGCGAAGAACCGCTCGATCTCGTCGGCGCGCATCGGCGCCTCCTGGTAGCGCGCAAGGCGCGCGATCTCGGGGTCGGCGTACCACTTGCGGAACCACGCGACGTTCTCCGGGACGTGGCGGCGCAGGACGATCCGCGACCCCGTCAGGACCTCAGGGAACCACGTTCGGGGCGGCATCGGCGGAACCGTATACCATCCCCGCCATGCGCCGCTGGAGCGACCTGGCCGAGCGCGTGGCGGCGACCACCCGGACGTCGGAGAAGACCGCCCTCCTGGCCGATTACCTGCGCAGCCTGACGCCCGACGAGCTGCCGATCGCGGCTGTCTTCCTGACGGGCCGACCGTTCCCCGAGGCCGACCAGCGCACGGCCGGCCTGGGCTGGTCCGCGATCATGACCGCGATCGGCCAGGTCGCGCCGGTCACGCGCCAGGAGCTCGGCGAGGCGTACGACCGCCACTCGGACCTGAGCCGGGCGGTGGAGGACGTGCTGCTGGCGGCCGGCCACGCGCCGCCGCCCGACAAATCCCCGACCCTCCCCGAGGTGGCCGCCACGTTCGCGGCGGTCGAGTCGGCGTCGGGGCCGGCGGCGAAGGCCGCGCTGCTGCGCGACCTCCTGGCCCGATCCGATCCGGCCACGGCCAAGGGCATCGTCAAGGTCCTCGGCCGCGAGCTCCGGATCGGGTTGCGCGAGGGCCTGGTCGAGGCCGCCATCGCCCGCGCGTTCGACCGGCCGCTCGATGCCGTGAAGTGGGCCGGGATGCTCACCGGTGACGTCGGTCGCCTCGCCGAGCTGGCCCGAGACGACCGGCTCGGCGACGCGGAACTCGCGCTGTTCCACCCGCTCAAGTTCATGCTCGCCTCGCCGGCCGAGGATGCGGCCGAGATCCTGACCCGCCTCGGCCCCGAGGTCTGGGTCGAGGACAAGTACGACGGCATCCGTGCCCAGCTCCACAAGCGAGGGTCGGACGTCCGCCTCTACTCGCGTGACCTGAACGACGTGAGCACGCAGTTCCCGGAGGTCGTCGACGCGGCTCGACCGCTCGATTGGACCGGCGTCATCGATGGCGAGATCCTCGCCTGGAAGGACGGCCTCGTGCTGCCGTTCCAGAGCCTCCAGGCGCGGCTCGGGCGCAAGTCGCCGTCGGCGGCGATCCAGGCCGAGGTGCCGGTCATCTACGTCGCATTCGACTTGCTCGCGCTCGGCCCCGGCGACGATCCCGATGGCGACGCGACCGTCGAGCCGCTGCTGCGCGAGCCACTCCGCGAGCGTCGCCGCCGCCTCGACGGACTGCCATTGCCGTCCATCGACGACGGTGGGCGGTTCACCCGTTCGCACCTGGCCGTCGCGACCGATGAGGAGACGCTGGAGACGGCCTTCACCGAGGCCCGCGCCCGCCGGAACGAGGGCCTCATGGTCAAGGACCCGACGAGCATCTACTCACCGGGCCGGCGCGGTCTCGGTTGGCTGAAGATGAAGAAGGCGCTCGCCACCATCGATTGCGTCGTGGTCGGCGTCGAAGTCGGCCATGGCAAGCGCCACGGCGTCCTGAGCGACTACACCTTCGCCGTCCGCGACACGGCCACGGGCAAGCTCGTGAATATCGGCAAGGCATACAGCGGCCTGACGGACGCCGAGATCGCGATGATGACGACCTGGTTCGAGGAGCACACGATCGCCAAGTTCGGGCGGTACCGGCAGGTCGAGCCGTCGGTCGTGGTCGAGATCGCGTTCGACGTCATCGTGCGCAGCAAGCGCCACGGCTCCGGCTTCAGCCTGCGGTTTCCGCGGATCGCCGCCCTGCGCCCCGACAAGTCGGTCGATGAGATCGACACGGTCGAGAGCGTCACGGCGCTGTACGAGGGCCTCCAGCACGGCTCCGAGCTGCTGGTGACGGCGGGCGCCAGGAACGCCACACCGGGTGCGATCTAGCGTTCACGGCCGATCTGCGGCGCGTATCCTGTGCCGATGTTCGACGGTGATGCGGGGGATCCACCCAAGGTCCAGCTGACGCTCTACACGGACGCGTTCATCATCCGGGGCTCACTGGTCACCCGGCAGCGACGGGTGACGGACATGCTCAACAACGCCGAGGACAAGTTCCTGGTGCTCGGCGAGGTGACCTCCGACGAGTACGGCAGCCGCGGCGACACGATCCGCGCCGAGTACGCCCAGATCAACCTGGCCTCCGTGCTCTTCGCGGTGGCGGACACGGTGGTCGAGACCCCGCCTGAGCTGCGGACGCCGAAGGTCACGGAAGAAGCGCTGATCTCGGTCCCGCCGTTCAAGGTGACGGGTCACATCCACGTCATGCCGGAGCGCGACCTGCGCGAGGCCCTGACCGAGCTGACCGGCAAGTTCCTCCCAGTCACCGACGCCGCCTACTGGTCCGACAAGGTGGGCGAGGCGCGCCAGACGGCTGCGCTCGTCGCGGTGAACCACGAGCGGGCCCAGATCCTGGCTCCGCACCAGTTCGTCGACCCGTGGGCGGACGTCGGCCGGCCGGCCGCCGAATCAGCCACCAGCGGTGGCGACGTCCCGACGGCTACTTCCGAGGTGCCCTGGCCAGCGACCGACGTGCCGCCCAAAGAGCCGACCGGCTGGTAGAGCGGCGCCGCTAGCGGTCTACTGGGAGATCGAGGCGGTTGCCCCACTCGGCCCAGCCGCCGTCGTAGACGGCGACGTCGTCGTGGCCGAGGAGCATCAGCACGAAGGCGAGCTTCGCGGCGGCGACGCCCGAGCCGTCATACGCCACCATCCGCCGGCCGCGGCTCACGTTGGCGGCATGCAGCCGGCTGCGCAGGTCATCGCCGCTGCGCAGGTGCTGGCTGCCGGCCCGGGTCATCGAGCCGACCGGCACGTTGATGGCGCCCGGGATGTGTCCCAGTCGGCGGGTATTGCCCTCGAATCCCCGGTATTCGGCGGGCGCCCGGGCGTCGAGTAGCGCGACACTCGGGGCGCCGAGCA
>JAXDKY010000271.1:0-10722 GCA_034666885.1 Chloroflexota bacterium | reverse complement strand
CCGGACAAGGCCGACGCGGACGTACCGCCGCACGCGCGCCGGCGGCAGCCTCGTGAGCCGCGCCGCGGTCTCGAGCTCGTAAACGGCCAGTCGGCCGGTTCGGTCGTTCATCGTCTGACCGCTCCATCCGTGGTCTCGGCGCCCGATCGGGCGAACTCCTCGATCAGCTCGCGCTGCCGTTTCGTCAGCCGCTCCGGGAGCCTGGCGTGGACCTCCGCGTGGAGGTCGCCGCGGACGTTCGCCGCCCCCAGGCGCGGCATGCCCTGGCCCCGCAGCCGGAATACCCGTCCGTCCTGGGTGCCCGCCGGGATCGCGAGCGCCAGGGTCCGCCCGTCCGGCGTGGGCACCCGGGCCTCGCCACCCAGGAGCAGCGTCTCGAGGGGCGCGCGGACCTGCGTGTGCAGGTCGTCGCCCCGACGCTCGAAGCGCGGATCGGGGGCGACGGTGACGACCAGATAGATGTCGCCGGACGGGGCGCCACCCTGGCCGGGACCGCCCTGTCCCGCGACTCGGACCCGCGAGCCGGTCCGGACGCCAGCCGGGATCTTGACCTCGAGGCGGCGGGTCTTGCCGTCAGCGGCGCGCATCTCCAGCTGCATGGTGGTGCCGCGATATGCGTCGGCGAGGCTGACCTCGACCGGCTGCTCGAGATCGGCGCCCGCTCGTGGTCGGGGCCCTCGCGCGGCGCGCCCCCTGCGTCCCGGCTGGGCTCCACCGCCGCCCCCGAACATGCTCTCGAAGAAGTCCGAGAACGGCGACTCGTCGCCGAACATGTCGCGCAGGTCCTCGCCATCAACGGTGCGGTACTCGTAGCGCACGCCGCCCGCTCCCGGTGCCCCGAATCCCTCCCAGTCGAACGGTTGCGCCCCGCCGGCCGCGCCCTGGTTACGCTGCGACTGCTCGTACTCGCGCCAGCGCGATCCGACCTCGTCGTACTTCTTGCGCTTGTCGGGGTCGGACAGGACCTCGTAGGCCTCGTTGATCTCCTTGAAGCGGTCCTCGGCCTCCTTGTTCCCGGGATTGACATCGGGATGGTGCTGCCGGGCGAGCTTGCGATACGCCGTCCGGATCTGTTTCTCCGTGGCGGTCTTCGGCACCCCCAGCACCGCGTAGTAGTCCTGGAATTCCATCAGCCGTGCAGCCGGAAGCGGAGGGCCGCGCCCATGCCGTCGCAGGCATCGCGCAACCGCTGCGCTGCCCCCTCGTGGACGACCTCGACGTCGCCGTCCTGTTCGAGCGTCAACTGCGCCGCGCGGTCGACGATGTCGCCGACGGGGAGCGTCTCGGCGCCGCACATGGGGCACGGCCCGGGCGGGTCCGGGAACAGGCGTCCGTCGACGGGACATTCGCTGCCGGCCGCGGTCAGTCCATCGGCGAGGATGAGCCTGAGGACCTGGCGGAGCCAGACCGCCTCCAGGGTCGCCGTCATCCCGCACGCACCCGGGCCGTTCGACTTCGACGCATCGATCACCGTGGTGGCCAGCCTCTCTTCGCTTTCGCGCTCGGCCCGCCACTCGATCTCGAGGGTCATCCGCAGGATGTCCGCGTCGGTCGCGAACATCTCGGCTGGGACCGTCGCGACGAGGCGCCGAGCGAGCTCATGCGGCAGTCGCTCGCGCACCTTCGCCGTCGCTTCCTCGGGGCCTGCGAGGATCAGTCGGTCGAACTGGCGCTGGCGGAGCGCCTCGGAAAGTCTCTGCACGACCCGTTTTACGTGCCGAAGGACGTGATCCTCATGGTGGCGCTGCAGCCGGGCCTGGGCCGGCCCGCCCTGGTCGTGCTTACCCGGGACATCGTCCGAGAACGCCTCGACCGACTCGATCCGGCTTTCGAAGACCGTCAAGATACGGGCCGATTCTTTGTCCACCAGCGCAACGACGTACCGCTCCAGGTCCTCGAGGAGGCCGAGCAGCGGGAGGACGAGCGGGTGGGCCTCGTACGCCAGGCGATCGGCAACCGGGACCGGCAGGTCATAGGTCGCCCACAGGTCCGCGGCCGTCGAAGAAAAGACCGCCAGCCCACGCGCCCGAGGCGGTTCATTCTCGAGCCACGCCTGGACCGTCCCGGCCTCCGCCTCAAGCGCGTGGCGGGCGTCTTTATCGAGCGGCTCGCGGGCGGCCTTCACGAGATCCTTGAGCACGATCCGGTGGGAGCGCGTCACCTGCCGCTCCGGGCCGAGATCCAGGTACACGCTGAGGATCCGCGCTCCGTGGCCGTCGAATCGAACGAGCCGCTCCACGTCGGCGCGGCGGAGGACCGGCGGTGCGGGACGACTCGCGACGGTCATCGCAGGGCCCCCACGAGCCGCCAGTCCGTTCGGTCAATGGGCCGCGAGGCATGCTGCACCCAGCACCCGGGTGGCCGTCTCGCGGCCCATGGTGGAGGCGGCATCACGGCGCTGAGAACGACACCACGATCCGGTTCTCGACCGACGAGACGCCGGGCGCCGACCACGCGGCGCGCTCCGCCTCCCGCTTCTCCGCCCCGGAGCGGACGACGCCGGTGAGGATCACCTTGCCGCCCTGCACCTGGACCGAGATGCGCTTGGCGTCCATCTCCGCGCTCCGGACGAATGCTTCCTCGATCGAGCGCTTGGTCGCCTCAGGGTCCGGGCGTTGCCGAGGGCGCACGGAGATGAGGTTGCTCACGCCACGGACGCCCGTGATGCGCCGGACGACCCGCTCCGCGTCGGCTCGCTGGTAGCCCCACTCGACGTCGCCTTTGAGCGTGACCCAGCCCTTCGAGACCGTCACATCGATCTTGTCGACCGGCACGAAGGCGTCCCACTCCAGGGCTCGCGTCACAGCGGCGGCGATCTCCGGGTCCGTTCGCTCGGACGACTCGGGAAGCCTGACCTCGATGTCGTTGGCCACGGCCTTCACGCCGTGGACGCGATGGGCCGCCTTCTCGGCGTTCCACCGCTTCAGGTAGCTGTCGACGTAGCCCGTGAGGGTCACGATCCCGTCCTTCACGGCGACGCCGATCTCGTTCGGCTGCAGGGTTGCGTCGAACGTGAGCTCGCGCAGGACGTCCTGCTGGATCTGTTCGTCGGTCGAAACCATGACCGCCATGGAGCACCTCGCTTGGGATCCGGCCATGGGCCGGTCACCTGTCGTGTTCAGCCTCTGGGTCGTCGTCGCTGGTTGGTCAAGACGTCCTCCTCCGGGCATCGACGGGCGTCTCCGGCCGTCCGCCGAGGCCTCGATCGGGTCACATCTCCCGGAACTCTCCTTCGACCGTGCCGGGCGGTGGCCCTTCGCCGCCACCACCGCCCCCGCCACCGCCGCCTCCCCCGCCGGCCGCAGCGCCGACGGGCTCCGCAGCGGGCGCCGATGCGGCTCGCTCCATCACGCTCTCCAGCGCCGGGACCGAGGACCTGAGGGCGGCCACGTCGTTCTGGTCCAGGGCCCGGCGGACGGCCTGGGCCTCGTTGTCGAGCTCGAGCTTCAGCTCGCTCGGCAGCCGATCCCCGGTGTCGCGCAGCAGCTTCTCGGCCGCGTAGGCCAGGTTGTCGGCCCGGTTCCTGAGCTCGGCTTCCTCGCGTCGTTGGGCGTCCTCGGAGGAATGTTGCTCGGCTTCCTTGACCATCCGATCGATCTCGGCCTGCGACAGGCCGCTGACCGGCTCGATGACGACCTTCTGCTCCTTGCCACTCGACTTCTCCTTCGCGGAGACGTGGAGGATCCCGTTCGCGTCGATGTCGAACGTGACCTCGATCTGCGGCGTCCCGCGAGGAGCCGGAGGGATGCCGTCGAGGATGAACCGGCCAAGGCTCTTGTTCTCCGAGGCCAACGGCCGCTCGCCCTGGAGGACATGGATCTCGACCTGACTCTGATCGTCGTCCGCGGTCGAGAAGGTCTCGCTCTTGCGCGTCGGGATCGTCGTGTTCCGCGGGATCAGCACGGTCATGACGCCACCCTTCGTCTCGACGCCGAGCGACAGCGGCGTGACGTCGAGGAGGAGCACGTCCTTGACGTCGCCCTGCAGGACACCGGCCTGGATCGCCGCTCCGGCGGCGACCACCTCGTCCGGGTTGACGCCCTTGTGCGGCTCCTTGCCGTTGAACAGCTTCTTGACCAAGTCCTGGACAGCCGGCATGCGGGTCTGGCCGCCGACGAGCACGACCTCGTCGATGTCTGCGGCCGCGACCTTCGCGTCGGAGAGTGCCTTCTCGACCGGCTCGCGCGTCCGCTGGATCAGGCCCTCGGTCAACTGCTCGAGCTTGGACCGCGTGAGCGTGATCTGCAGGTGGATCGGGCCCGACGCGTTCGCGCTGATGAACGGCAGGTTGATCTCCGTCGACTGGGTCGACGACAGCTCGATCTTCGCTTTCTCTGCCGCCTCCCGGATCCGCTGGAGGGCAACCCGGTCCGAGCTGACGTCGATCCCCTGATCCTTCTTGAACTCGGCGATCAGCCAATCCATGACCGCGCGGTCGAAGTCGTCGCCGCCGAGGAAGGTGTCGCCGTTGGTGGCGAGGACCTCGATGACCCCTTCACCCACGCGCAGCACTGAGATGTCGAACGTGCCGCCCCCCAGGTCGTAGACGGCGATCTCCTCGTCACGCCCGACCTTGTCGAGGCCATACGCGAGCGAGGCGGCCGTCGGCTCGTTGACGATCCGCAGGACCTCAAGCCCCGCGATCTGCCCGGCGTCCTTGGTCGCCTGGCGCTGGGCGTCGTTGAAGTACGCAGGCACCGTGATGACGGCCTGGTTGACCTTGTCACCGAGCTTGGCCTCGGCGTCCTCGCGCAGCTTCTGCAGGATCATGGCGGAGATCTCGGGTGGCGAGTATTCCTTGCCGCCCATGAGGACGCGCACATCGCCGTTGGAGGCCTTGGTGACCTTGTATGGGACGTGCTTGATGGTCTCCTGGACGATCGGGTCGTCGAATTTGCGGCCCATGAAGCGCTTGACCGAGAAGATCGTGTTCTCGGGATTCGTGACCGCCTGCCGCCGGGCGATCGTGCCGACGAGCCGTTGACCCGTCTTCGGGTCGATCGCGACGACCGAGGGGGTGATCCGGCTGCCTTCGGCGTTCTCGAGCACGGTCGGCTGGCCGGCCTCGAGGATGGCCATCGCCGAGTTCGTGGTCCCCAGGTCGATTCCAATCACCTTGGCCATGGTCTAGCCTCCATCTCGTTCGTCGAGGTCTGGTCGCCCGGGCGCGGCCGGTCGTTGTCGTCGGACGCCGTCCGACTGGCTTCATCTGATCTGGCTTCCGATCCCACAGCCGACTCCGCGACGGGGCCGCGGACGACGACTTGCGCGGGTCGCAGCAACCGCCCGCCGAGCCGATAGCCCGGGCGGACCACCAGGGCGACGTTCTGGCCGGTGGCGGTCCGGTCGGGTTCGTGGTGCACCGCTTCGTGGCGGGTGGGGTCGAACGGCTCACCCACGGTCCCGACCGGCTCGAGTCCGAGCCCAGTGAGGGTCGCGTCGAGCTTCGAGCGCAGCATCGCGATGCCGCGCGCCCACGGGTCGTCCTCGAGCTCGGGCGGGACCTCGTCGAACGCGCGCCGCAGGTCGTCGAGCAACGGGAAGAGCGGTTCGAGCAGCCGGCCACGGACGCCGTCCGCATCCGCGGCACGCTCATCGGCCACCCGCCGCTGGAAATTGCGGAAGTCGGCTCGCTCCCGACGCAGCAGATCGAGGACTTCGTCGATGTTGGGTCCTGCCGCCACGTCGGTCTCCGGTCGACCGTTCTGGCCCGGATCGGTCATCGGTCGCCCCCGCTGTTCGCCGGTTGTCCGCCGCCGCGCCGCTCCGCTGGTCCGTACGGCTGCGGGATGAACTCGACCGATGGCCGGCGCTGGCTGGTCTGCGGGTAGAGCTGCATCAGGTCGAAGATCAGGGTCGGCATGTCGGTGCTGATCGGCAGGCCCAGCTCGCGCGCCTCGCTGACCGAGATCGGATAGTCGTGGGTCCACGTCCCACAACTGAGTTTCTCGGCGACGGTGGCGGCGCGCTCCTCGGTCATCCGCTCGCCGAGGAGGATCCGGACAGACCCCTCGACCTGGCGGAGCGCCTTCTCGGCCATATCCGCCTGGATGACCGTCGAGTCGTCGATCCGCGCGATCGGCTTGCGCTCGATCACCTTCAGGATCGAGGCGGCCGGCGACTGGCCGAGCTGCGGGTCGACGGGACCCAGCACGGCGTTCTCGGCCATGACGATCTCGTCCGCGGCGAGCGCGATGAGCGTTCCGCCGCTCATCGAGTAATGCGGCACGAACACCGTCACCTTGGCGCGGTGACGCCGCAGGGCATGGGCGATCTGGTCCGCGGCCAGGACGAGCCCGCCCGGCGTGTGGAGGATCAGGTCGATCGGCACGGTCGGATCGGTGAGCTGGATCGCCCGCAGCAGGCGCTCGGAATCCTCGATGTCGATGTAGCGGGCGATCGGGAAGCCGAGGAAGCTCATCGTCTCCTGGCGGTGGATCAGCCCGATCGCGCGGCTCTTGCGCTGTTGCTCGAACTTGCGGAACACCCACATCCGCTGGGCCTCGAGCAGGCGCTGGCGGAATGCGGGCTGGAGTGACGTGAAGATGATGAACAGCCACAACAGGTCGATCGGCGACATGCCTCGTTCCCTTTCCCGGACCGAAGCCCTACCCGCGGCACCGGCTGAAGACCGGTGCCGATCGCGCGGTGTGCTTGCGGCGCGCGGGTCATCTCGGCGATCCCGACCCCGCTGCGCCGAGTGCTGGCGCCGCGACAGGCCGTTTCCGCGGACTCGGACCGTACGAGCCGGGAGACCGACGCGGCAGTAGCGGTGGTTACTCCCGAGCGCGACGCGTCTTCTTGCACGGGTGGCCTGTTCCCGCGTATCGCCCGTTACTGCACGCCCCCTGCCATCGCGGCAAGGTCGATCGCGACCACCGACGCAGCGGGAGCAATGAACCGATGCTGGATCGAATGTCCCAGGGATGGTGGATCGTCGCCCTGCAGGGGGCCGCGGCCATCGTGTTCGGCGTCCTGGCCCTGGTGTGGCCAGGGATCACCCTGCTTTCACTGGTGATCCTGTTTGCCGCGTACGCCTTGGTAGATGGCGTGCTTGCGCTGATGAGCGGGTTCCGGCGTGGGGCCGGCGGCAAACCCGACTGGTGGCGCATCGCCCGCGGCGTGGTCGGTATCGCGGCGGGCGTGGTCGCCTTCGCTATGCCCGGGATCACCGCCTACGTCCTGCTGCTTCTGATCGCCGCGTGGGCGATCGTGTCGGGCGCGATCGAACTCGTTGCGGCCTACCAACTGCGGGACGTGATCCAGCGGGAGTGGCTTCTCGCGCTCGACGGCGTGCTGGCGATCATCTTCGGGATCGTGCTCGTCGTGTTTCCGAGCGCCGGGGCCCTGGCGGTCGTCTGGCTGATCGGCGCCTTCGCGATCGCATCCGGCGCGATCTTCCTGACAGTGGCGTTCCGATCGCGCCAGCGAGCGCGGCCCGCCGGTTCGTCGGCCGCATGGCAATCGCCGCGCTAGACAGGCGCGTAGTTGGGAGGCCTTGGGGCAACGAGACCTCGAGGGAAAGGTGACCACGATGGTCGAGACAGCGACGACGAAGAAGTTCGTTCCTGCGTTGGAGAATGGCGTAGCGTTTCGCCTGCAGCATGCCCTGGTCGAGCTGATCGACCTGGGCCTGCATGCCAAGCAGGCGCATTGGAACGTGGTGGGTCCGAGCTTCCGGCCGTTACACGCGGAGTTCGATGAGATCACAGACATGGCCCGCCTGATGGCGGACGCGGTCGCCGAGCGCCTGGCTGCGCTCGATGTCAGCCCGGACGGGACCCTGATCGCCGTCGGCGAGTCGCCGCTCGAGCCATTCCCCCTGGGGTGGCTCTCCGGGCAGCGGGCCGTCGAGGCGATGCTGGCGCGGCTTGACCACATGGCACGCACCAACCGGACGCGCATCGCGGAGATCGGCGGCATCGATCCGGTTGCCGAGACGCTCCTTGTCGAACTCGCGGGTGAGCTCGACAAGGCCGCATGGATGCTTCGCGTCCAGGAGGAGTGACCGGCGCGTCCGGTGTCAGTCCATCCCGGCGTGCCCGGCCTCGCGCAGCCGCCCCTTGTCCAGGACCAGCAGCCCGTGGCGAGTCGTCGCGATGGACCCATCCCGACGCAGGTCCCCGATGCTCCGACCGATCGATTCGCGGATGCTCCCGACCCCGTCGGCCAGCTGCTGTTCCGTGACGGGCACGAGCTCGTCCTCGGGCTCGAGATCCGAGAGCTCTACGATCTGGCGGGCCAGCCGCTGCCGCAGGTTTCCCGCGGCATGCGCCGCGAAGGACCGGACGACTTCATGAAGGTGGAGCTGCACGTCCTCCGACAGGGCGCGCGCGAAGGCCGGGTTCGACTTTGCCAGCTCCCCGACCCGGCGCGCAGCCAATTGCAGGACCACGCTGGGCGTGACCGACTGGAGACCGACGAGGAACGCCTCGGATGGAACCATCGCGTGGGTCCCGAATAGCGAGCCGCGATTGCCGTACGCCAGCGTGGGTTCGAATCCATCCATCGCGACGTACAGACGCATGACCCCGGCCGTGACCAGCACCACCCACTCGTCGCTGATCAGGGACTTCGCCAACCGTTCGCCGGCCCCGAGCTTGCGGCGGACGCCGCTCCTGAACAGCTCCGTCAGCAGCGCCGGCGGGACCGACCGGAGGGTTGACTGCTGGAGCGCGATCCAGTCGTTGGCGCGGTCGCGATCGCCCAGGCTCCGCAGCGTCACCTCGAACCGCTCAGCGGTTCGCTCACGCCGCACATGGAACTCGACATCCAGGCGCCGGCCGTCCGGCAGACGGATCGGCAGGGACCCCACCCAGTCGTGGCCTGGCGGAAGACCCCTCGATTCGAGTCGGAGTTCCTGGTAGAGCTCCCCGGAGACAAGGTCGCGCAGCATGATCACGCCGCCATTCGCGGGAGGCAGCCCAAGTAGGCGTCGGCAGGGAGCGTTGGCTCCGATCAACCGCCCCGAGGGGTCGATGACGACACGGGCCAATCCCCGGTCATCCCACCAGTGGGACGGCGGCGCGATGGCTTCGGCCCGACCATCGCGGTACGCGAACCAGAGCTCGACGGATTCTCCACGGATGCCGCCATCACGCTGGCAGCTAAGCTCGGCGTCGGGATACCGCTGCCGGAGCGACCGGCGAGCGGAGCGAAGCGTGGCGCCCTGCTGCCGGACCGACCGCACGTGACGATCGACGGTATGGCGAAACAGGTCGTCGGTCGCCGGGATGGACACGACGTGGTACCCATCCTGATGCGGGGCGGCATTGACATCGGCCGGCGCTCTCGAGTGCATCGAGCCCGTCCTGGGTATGCGCGCCTGTGGCGTCCGGACCCAAGTCGTGGTGCGTCCATGACGTCGTGGGCGGCGAGTGTGCGCTTCCGGACTCACGGGCTCAATCACGTATTCACGTGATATCGCGTTCCGTCACGCCGTTGTAACGAATCCGACCCCGGCGTGGCGCGAGCCCGCAGGCAACGCGCACTCCCGGGCCGGCGCCGGTACCCTGGCGGCTCGTCAGATGGCGATCGTGATGCGGTTCTCGGGTGGACGCCCGTGCATCCGCTGCTACTGCCCGACGACCCGATGTGCCCGTACGCTGCGGAGCCCGTACGCCGAGGAGGCGAGCCATGCAGCAAGCCCAGACCGAGCGTCATGTGCGACTCAACGGGACGGCTTACGAGCACGCCAGGAGAGCGATCGCGGAAGGCAAGGCCGTGATCGACGAACGCGATGACTGGAGCGAGCACCAGCCGTCGTCGCAGCAGGAGAACGAGTTCATCGAGGCCCATGGCTGGACCGCATACGCCCGCTGGTACCTCGGGATCAACGAGGATGCGGCCGAGCAGACCAAGCAGCGCTACGAATTCCCGTACGGCGACTTCGAGAAGGTCCATCGCTGCGGCGTCATAGCCGCGGAGTCGCGAGCGGCCCAGTACGACCACGCCGACATCGAAACCGCCGCCGCGCACCTGCACGGGATGCTCGACGAGTTGAGGGCCAGCGGCGAGTCGGCTGGTAGTTGATCGCCGGACACCATCGAGTCCACCGCACCCGCGCCCGGTTCCGACAGGCGCTTCCCACTGTCCACGGCGGAGCCGTGGATGACGATGAGTTGAGGCGTACCCACCTGCGGCTGACCCCGGAGGTCGATGTGAAGCGCCGGTTACACCGCTATCCGAACGATGCTGGCAGGCTCACTCCATGCTGCATCCCACGTTGTTCGAGCAGGACGTCCGGCTCCTCGGGCACCGCTGGTCACCCCGCGTTCATGAGTTGAAGCGATTCCTGGCGCGCAGCGGCGTCCGGTTCCGCTGGTTCGACCCCGACATCGACGGTGAGGCGGAGATCAGGCGGATCGTCGCCGAAGCGGGGCCGACCTCCCAGAAGTTTCCGATCGTGATCCTGCCCGATGGCGATGTCCTGAGCGATCCGGATGTCGAGACGTTGGCCGAGCGGCTCGGTCTGCCCACGGAACCCACGTTGACGCTGTACGACCTCGTCGTCGTCGGCGGCGGACCGGCCGGCCTGGCGGCGTCGATCTACGCAGGATCCGAGGGTCTGCGCACGGTCGTCGTCGAGCAGGACCTCCCGGGCGGTCAGGCGAGCTACAGCGCCCTGATCGAGAACTATCCCGGCTTCCCAAGCGGCCTCGACGGCAGCGACCTCGCCCGACGCACGGTCGAGCAGGCGGAGCGATTCGGGGTCGAGATCGT
>JAXDKY010000270.1:0-5334 GCA_034666885.1 Chloroflexota bacterium | reverse complement strand
CCGAATCCGCCGCCGCCTCCGCCCCCACCGCCCGACGACGACGGCGAGTTCCCGATGGTCCCGAGCGCCGACATCATGCCGCCGACGTCCGGAACGGGCGAGCCCGAGAAGATGCTCCCGCCGCTTCCCGCCGCCGCACCGGCGGCGAACGACGTGCCGTTGGAGGTCTGGTACCACGCTGGGAAATAGACCATCGACGCCATCGATGGCTGTGCGCGCACGTCCTCGAGGCTCCGCGCGAGCACCTGCTCGATCTCGCCCTGCAGCCCGAGCGCCGTGCCCCAGACCACGGCCTGATCCGGCGTCTCGAGCCAGTCGAGCCCCGATTCCTTGACGACCTGCTCCATCGATCGCGCCTGGTCCATCGTCTTCTGGAGCGTGCGCCGGTAGGCGGCGAGCATCGCCCGGATCATCGCGCCCGGCATGGTGACCGACGGCATGCCCTGCGCGAACAGCACGATCACGACGCCGCCGGCGATCGCCGCCACGCCGATCAGCACGAGTCCGGAGATCGGCACATTGAACCCTGCGATGAGCGCGACGGCACCCGCGACGATGGCCAGCACGCCCTTGACCGTCCAGCGAGCGATGACCTTGCTCGGCTTGTCGACCATCCAGCCCTTGTCGACGACGTGCGACTCGAGCTTCGAGTCGAACAGCGGCACTGACGTGCCGAATTCGGGCAGCTTGTCGGCCTCGATGAAGCCCTCGCCCGATTTCGAGCCGAGCTCGCGCAACTCGCGCATGGCCCACTCCTCCGCCGGCCCGATCGGCCGGCGGGCGTTGAGGGAGCGGCGCGCCTCCTCGGCGGCATCGAGCTTCGGCGGACCGACATCGACGCCGACCTTGTGGCCCAGCCCGAGGAGGCCGCGGTCTTCGCGGAACGCGATCAGGCCACGGGACGCGAGGTCGAGCATCGCAGTCGTCAGCGCCCGCCGGGTCGCCCGGCCTTCCATGACGAAGGCACCGGATGCGGCCGTCAGGTCCGGCGGCGGCGCCGGCATGAGGATCGACGGGTCGTCGAGGTAGACCGGGTCCTTCCCGAAGCGACGCCAGGACGTGAAGGCCCAACCGGCTAGTAGCAGGAACACGACCGGCGCGCCGACCAGGCCGAGTACCGCGTTGACCTGGCGGCCGGCCTGGAGCTGCGCCGCGTGCTCGGGCGTCGCGGCGGCGTCGATGCGGTCGAGGGCGATGCCCAGGGCCCCATTGAAATCAGCCTGCTGCAGGAACGGGACCATGTCGTTCTCGAAGATCGCCTGGCGGTCGTTGTTGGAGAGGAACGCGGCCTCGAACCCGGGCGCGGCATAGAGCTGCACCTGCCCGTGCTGGAGCGAGGGGTCGATGTCGAAGAAGATCGCCATGCCGTCGTCGAACCCACGCCGGCCGACTCCCCACTGGTCGATCAGCGCGCGGGCGCGCGCCTCGGTCTCCTCGGTCGTGACGCCGTAGTCGACGAGCTGGGTGTAGACGACGATCTCGGCGGCGGTCCGTTGCTCGATGGCATCGATCGTGGTCTCGGCGCCGGCGATCGCGTCGGGCGAGAGGATCTTGGCGAAGTCGTAGACGGCCCGGTCCGTTTCGGGATCCGGGAAGGGCGGGCCGGGGGCGAGGAGCGGACCCTCGATGGGTTTGGGCGGCTCGGGCGCGCCGATCGTGGCCTCCACGAGCTGCGACAGGGTCGACAGCAGCGCCTCGTCGAACTGGCCGTCGGCGAGGAGCGGGAGAAGGGTGCCGTCGGCGATCGACTGGAGGCCGCCGAGGTCGATATATCGGTCGAGGAAGCCGGAACCGCCGTAGAGACGAGCCTGGCCGTGCTCGAGCGAGGTGTCGAGGTCGATGAGGATGACCAGGCCATCGTTGATGCCCCGACGACCGACGCCCCATTGGTCCATCAGGGCGGCGGCGTGGTCGTCGGCGGTGGCCTCGTCGACTTCGCTCGTGCCGACGGCCTGGGTATAGACCACCATCTCCGCCTTGGTCTGGCTCTCGATGGCATCGATGATCGCCTCGGCCTGGGTGACGGTCTCGGGCGTGAAGAGTCCGCCGTAGTCGTAGACGGCCTGTCCGTCGATGGGGTCGGGGAACGGTGGCCCCGCCGGTGGCGCCGAGGCGTCGGCCGCCGCGACCCCGGCCACGCCGGGCGCCCCGAGCATCGCCAGCCACAGGAAGACGATCGCGAGCCGGGCGATGGCGCGCCGATTCACGCGGGCACCCTCGCGGTCGCGTGACGAGCACGGAGGCGACGAACCAGTTCCGCGGCCTGCTCGTAGCGACCGAACGATGGCATGACGTAGGTTCCGGCGACGCGGTCGTCGACGGCTGCCAGCAGGTCTAGCGCCATCTGGAGCCCCACCTCGGCGCCGTGCTCGCCGGCCTCGTGCAGGGCCGCTCGCGCCGCGTCCGGGATCGTGATGCCCGGCACTTCGTGGTGGAGGAACTCCGCGTGGCGCGCGCTCTGCAGCGGGAGAACGCCGAGGAGCACCGGGAGCGGGATGCCGCCCGGGCCGAAGCGCCGCCGGGCCTCGTCGAACATCGCCTCGACCTGCTCGACGCTGTAGAGCGGCTGGGTCATGACGAGGTGGGCGCCGGCCGCGATCTTGCGCTCGAGGCGATCCCATTCGGTGGCGGCATCGGCCGCGGTCGGGTCGAGGGCGCAGGCGATCGTGAACCCGGCCCGCTGGCCGATCGGCGAGCCGGCCGCATCCTCGCCCCGATTGAGCCGCGCCAGGATCTCGACGAGGCCGATCGAGTCGACGTCCCACACGCCGGTCGCCCCGGGCAAGTCGCCGATCCGCGGTGGGTCCCCGGTCAGGGCGATGATGTTGCGGACCCCCAGCGCGTGGGCGCCCAACAGCTCCGATTCGAGGGCCATCAGGTTCCGGTCGCGGGTCGTGCAATGGACGATGCACTCGAGGTCCAGGTCGTGCTGGATGCCGAACGCCACCGCCAGCGCACCCATCCGGACGCGCGCCATGGCCGAGTCGCTGATGTTCACGGCGTCGACGCCGGCGGCTTGCAGGAGCCGGGCGGCCTCGATCGTGCGGTCGATGCGGACCGACCGCGGCGGATCGATCTCGACCGAGATCACGAAGCGCCGTTCGGCGAGGGCTCGGGCGAGGCCGGTCGGTGGGGGCACGTCGCCGACCGCCGCGTCGCCATCGGTACGGGTGGCCGTCGACGAGCGCGGTCGTCGCGGGACGGCGGGTGCGGATGGTGGCGCCCCGGCTTGGGCGTCGAGCGCCGCCCGCATCGCGGCGATGTGCTCGGGCGTCGTGCCGCAGCACCCGCCGACGATCGCGGCCCCGGCCGCCAGCATGTCATCGACCATCCGGCCGAAATACTCGGGTCCGGCCGCGTAGACGAACTGGCCTTCGATGCGCTGGGGGAGGCCGGCGTTCGGGAGGATGGCCCGGCCGGTCTCACCGGGTCCCATCCCGGCCAGCGCGTCCAGGCACCCGACCGGGCCCGCCCCGCAGTTCACGCCGAACACGTCGGCGTCCTCGTCGGAGAGGACCGCGGCGGCGGCCTCCGGCGTCGTCCCATCGGGAAGCGCGATGTCCTCGCCGAACGTGAGCAGCGCGACGATCGGGAGGTCGGTGGCGGCACGCCTCGCTTCTTCGATGGCGATCCGCAGGTGGTCGATCAACGAGAACGTCTCGAACCAGAAGAGGTCGACGCCGCCTTCGAGCAGGCCGTCGATCGTCTCCCGGAGCGCCGCCCGCACTTCCTGCTCTCGCAGGTGAAGGAGGTCACCGGTCGGTCCCCCGAGTGGGCCCACCGATCCCGCCACGAGCACGTCGCGACCGGCGACATCGCGGGCCTCGCGCGCCAGCTGGGCGCCGCGCCGGGCGAACCGACCGGCCTGGTCGCCGAGGCCGAACGGGGCGAGCCTCGGTCGATTGGCGCCGAACGTCGCGGTCGAGATGATATCGGCGCCCACCGCCAGGTACTCGCGATGGATCGCGCCGATCACTTCGGGGCGCGTGGCGACGAGCTCGTCCAGCACGGCGCGCTGCGGGATGCCGCGCGCGAACAGGAGGGTGCCCATGGCCCCGTCGGCGAGGAGCGGACCGGCCGTCAGCCGTTCGTGGAACCGGGTGCGCGCGTCCATCTGCCGCCAAGCCTAGCCGACAGCCGCCGAGCCCAGACGAGTCGGCCGTCCCTCAACCGAGCCCGGCCAGGGTGCCGCGGCGCCGAGCGACGCTGAACGTGCCGTCCGTCGCCAGCAGGATCTGGGGAGGACGCGGCCGGCCGTTGTAGGTGGATCCGAGGGATGTCGCGTAGGCGCCGGCGTCGGCGATGGCCACGAGGTCGCCGCGGCGGAGCGGGGGCAGGTCGTGCGTGCCCAGTGAATCCGTCGACTCGCAGATGGGGCCCTCGACGTTGGCCGGTTCGCGGCGGCCAGTGACGTCATCCCCGTGCCCCCACGGTCCGAGGTCCTCGCCGAGCGACGTCAGCGCCACGATCGGATGACGAGCGCCGTAGAGGGCTGGCCGGATCAACTCGGTCATGCCCGCGTCCAGGACGACCTGCCGGCCACCGCGGTCGCGCACGTGCAGGACGCGTGCCACCAGCCAGCCGGCACGCGCCACGAGCGCCCGTCCGGGCTCGATCGCGAGGCGGGTCGGTCGACGGTCGTCGGGGACCGCGTCGAGCAACGCCGGCAGTTCTCGCGCAAAACGTTCGGGGGCCGGCGACGGCTGGTCCGTCGGGAGGACCGGAAAACCGCCGCCCAGGTCGACCGTGTCGAAGGTCTCGATCGACCCGCGCCACAGCGCGGCCAGCGCCAGCGCCTTGCGGACCGCGTCCCGCCATGCGTCGACCGCCCCGAGCTGCGACCCGACATGGAGGTGGATGCCGCGCGGACGGAGCGCCCCATCCGGACCGCCACCGGCCTCGATCGCTTCGCCGATCTCCGTCTCGGTCATACCGAACTTGCTGGCGCCCGACCCGACGGCGAGCCCGGCGTGCGTCTCGGGCGTGACGTCGGGGTTGAGCCGGTACAGGACGTCGAGCTGGACCCCGGCCTTCCGGGCGCGGCGCGCGGCGAGGGCCAGGGCCTGCGCCTCCTCCGGCGACTCCAGCGCGACCCAACGCAACGGCGAACCCGCGGCGGACGCTCGTGCCGCGTCGCGCAGGTCGGCTGGTGTCTTGCCGACCCCCTCGAGCGTGATGCGTTCGTTGGGCACGCCCGCGCGTCGCGCGAGGGCCCACTCGCCGCGCGAGACCACGTTCGCGCCGAAGCCGCGGGCGGCGACTTGCGCGATGACCGCCGGCACGTCGTTCGCCTTGACCGAATACTGCCGGACGATCGGGTCCGGGAACGCCGCG
>JAXDKY010000269.1:0-9308 GCA_034666885.1 Chloroflexota bacterium | reverse complement strand
GGACTCGCCTGGCTTGCGGCGATGTTCGTGGTGATGGCCTGCGGGCTCCAGACCTCGACGGCGACGGGAAGCGGCACGATCGGGGGATCCGGCGCTTCTCCTGGCACGGTAGCTGGACCCGCGCCCGCGACCGAGCTGCCGGCCCCGGAAACGGCACCGTTTCCCGGCAAGCCATGGTTGCGCGGCGGGCAGCCCGCGGCGCCCGGCTCCATCACGCTGATCGAAGGCCCGGAACACTGTGGCTGGGGGTCGGCGACCTTCCTGACGATCGGGTGGCCGTTGGGGGTCGTACCCCGGGATTCGACACAGGCGCGCCTGTACGTCCGGGATCCAGATGGCCTGTTCGCCGACCGGACCCTGGCGCCCTTCAACGCGTCGACGCTCCTGCCGGCCAGTGCGGTCGACACCGGCTATCGGTACGGGACCGACCAGCTCTGGATGGACGAGGCGTCTGTCGATGGCCTCGTCTACCTGGTCCGTGGCGGCGTCGTCGAACAATGGCCCCGCGGGCGGGACGATATCGGATGCGCCTAGCCGTCCCCTGATCTCGACCGTCCATCCCGCGGTCGACCCGTCACGGGCTACCATCGAACGGATGATCCCCCCGCTCCTCTACATCTGGGGCGACGACGACCTCGTCGCCGAGCGTCTTGTCGGCCGATTCGCCGCGGCGCTGGCCGGCGAGCTTGGCTCGCCGCTCGAGCGCTGGGACTTGCGGGGCGACCTAGCGACCGCAGCCACGGGCGCGGCCCAGCTCCAGGAGCGCTTGTCGACGGCGGTCCTGTTCGGCGGCGGGACCCTGGCCGTGGTCGCGAACCCGGGTGCCCTCGTCCGCAGGAACGACACTCGCGACCGCATCCTTGAGGCGATCGGATTGCTCGCCGCCGGCAACGCCCTGGCCTTCGTGGAGTCCGCCAAGTCCGGGGCCAAGGGACCGGGCTCGAAGCGGCTGGTTGATGCGGTCAAGGCGGCCGGCGGCGCGGTCCGGCAGGCCACCGCCCCGCGCCCGACCGCGCTCGGTGCCTGGATCGAGAGCGAGGCGCGCGATCGCGGCCTGAGCCTGGCGCCGGGCGCGGCCCGCGCGCTCGCTGACCGGCTGGGTAGCCGCGTGACCGAAGGCGACGTCGACCGCCGGTACCTGAGCCGGATCGCCTCGGGCGAGCTCGACAAGCTGGCACTGCGCCACGCCATCGATGGCGGGCCCGTGACCGCCGACGACGTGAACGCCCTCGTGGCCGAGGCGACGCCGGGCTCGGTCTGGGCGCTGACCGACGCGATCGGGGATCGGCGGGGGGAAGCGGCGCTCGTGGCGCTCGACCGACTGCTCGACACGACGCCGGAGCCGGTCCTGCTGGCCGTCCTGCACCGACGGGTCGTCGAGCTGCTCGAATTGGGCGACCGGCTCGCGTCAGGCGCGACCCTCGCGGCGGCCGCGAAGGCGATGGGCATCGCGAGCGAGTACCGGGCAAGGACCCTGGCGGGTCAGGCCCGCCGCTGGACGACGCCCGAACTCACGCGCGCGCTCGAGGGCTTGGTCGAGCTCGATGCGATGGTGAAGGGCGCCCCGGGTTCGCCGGCGGACGCGGCGCAAAGGCGCCTGGCCTTCACGATGTGGGTCCGCGATCACGCCGAGAGCGGCGGTCACGGCGGGGAGCGGCGGACCGGCCCCGGCTGACCCCGGGACCGGACACCGCGTTCAGACCGTCAGTCGGCGGACGACCAGGCCTGTTCCTGGACGACGAGATCGCTTTCGATCGCGAAGACGCAACGTCCCTCGCCCAGGTCGAGCAATTCGATCAGTTCCGGGTCGATGTAGAGCTGCGAGCAGTCCTCGCATAGTCCGCCGGGGATGCCGAAGCACAGCCGCTCGCTCCGGTCGGGCAACCGGAACGTCGTGTCGAACCGGGTCGTGATGAGCCGGTGATCGCAGGCGGGGCATCGATCGCGGGTAGCGGACATACGGCGATGCTGTCACCACCACCGGACCCCCATCATGACCCGTCCGTACCCTACCTACTGGTACAGGCGGATGCCCCTAGTCCTGCCTTTACTGCACCCGAAGGATGGTGCGGGCCTCGCTCCAATGCTTCTCGAGGCCGTAGTACTCGCGTTCGGGCGGCGTGAAGATGTGGACGATGACCGACCCGAAGTCGATGAGCACCCAGTGCGACGCGGCGGTGCCCTCGCGCCCGATCGGCTTGACCTTGTCGTCGCGCAGCGACGAGATGACGCCGTCGGCGATGGCCTCGAGCTGCCGCTCCGAGCCACCGGAGCAGATCACGAAATAGTCGGCCAGGGTCGTCAGCGGGGCGAGCTCGAGCAGCACGATGTCGGCGGCCTTCTTGTCCTCGGCCAGCTCGACGACGCGGCGGGCGAGGTCCAGCGCGGCGCGGTCGCCGGTCGTGGCGGCCGGCGTGTCGCGGTGCGGGAGGCCATCGGCGCTGGGTGCGCGGGGCTCCGTAACGACTGGGCCAGTGAGCGCGGGGTCGGTCACGATCGATCTATCCTCCGGGATTCCTTGTACAGCCCATGGTCGCCGATATACGCGGCGACCGCATCCGGGACGAGATAGCGCAACGAGCGGCCGGCGGCGGCGCGGGCGCGGATCTCCGACGCCGAGAGGCTCATCCGCGGCCCATCCAGGAACACGACGCGAGCGTCCACGCCCGGGACAAGACGCGCGATCGCGGCCTCGTCCACGTCCGGGTAGCCGTCCCGCGGCGCGACGACCAGCTGCGCCAGCGCCAGCACCCGCCCGGGCTCGTGCCAGGTCGCCAGCCCAGCGACCGCGTCGGCCGACAGGATCAGCGCGAGGTCGCCCGGATCGGCCCCGGCGAGGCCGTCGGTGCGCAGCGTCTCGAGCGTATCGGCGGTATACGACGGCCCGGCCCGGTCGATCTCGATCGTGCTGAGGTCGAACGCCGGGTTGTCCGCGATCGCCGCACGGACCATTGCCAGCCGATCGGCGGCAGGCGTCACGTGCTGGTCGGGCTTATGGGGCGGCTGCCGGTTCGGGATGAACAGCACGCGCTCCAGGCCCAGGGCGTCGCGGGCCGACTCGGCGACCGCGAGATGGGCGACGTGGATGGGATCGAACGTCCCACCGAACACGCCCAGCGTCACCGATCCTCCCAGGGCTGCGGCTCCCACTCGAGCTCGGCGCCGCCGATGCGCACGAGGTCGCCGGCCGTGACGCCGGCTCGCCGCAGCTCGGCGTCGATGCCGAGGCGCGCCAGCGCGCGCTGGAACCGCTCGGCCGACTCCTCGACGTCGAAGTTGGTCTGGTTGGCCGTGCGCTCGATGCGCTTGCCGCGCACCCGGAAGACGCCGTCCTCTTCGCGCTCGATGACGAAGCCGTCGCCCATGGCATCGATGCGATGGACGACGACGCCGGCCGGCTCGGGCGGTTCCGCGAGCTCGGCGACGGACGGGAGGAGCGCGGCGACGCGGGCACGGAGCGTGTCCAGCCCCTCCCCGGTCGACGCGGCGATGGCGACGGCCTCGAGCCCTTCCGCCTCGCGGGCGGCACGGAACGCCGGCCACGCCTCGCGCGCGGCTGGCAGGTCGATCTTGTTGAACGCGACGAGATACGGCTTCTCCAGCAGCGCCGGGTCGTGCAACCGCAGCTCCTCGCGGATGACCTCGTGGTCCCAGGCCGGGTCGCGCGACGCGCCGTCGACGAGGTGGATGAGGATCCGGGTCCGCTCCACGTGCCGAAGGAACGCATGGCCGAGGCCCGCCCCGCTGCTCGCGCCCTCGATCAGCCCCGGAACGTCGGCGATCGTCGGACGGCGCTCATCCTCGTCGCCGAGGTCCATCACCCCGAGGTTGGGCTCGAGCGTCGTGAACGGGTAGTCGGCGATCTTCGGGGTCGCGGCGGTGAGCGCGGCGAGCAATGTCGACTTGCCGGCGTTCGGCAACCCCACGAGCCCGATGTCGGCGATCAGCCGCAGTTCCAGCCGCAGCCAGTGCTCGTCACCCGGCTCGCCCTTCTGCGCGTGCTTGGGGGCCTGGTGGGTCGGCGTCTTGAAGTGGGTGTTGCCGAGGCCGCCCCGCCCGCCACGCGCCACGGTCGTCTCCTGGCCGGTCGCGACGAGGTCGGCGATGAGCGCGCCGGTCTCGTCATCGATGACCGCCGTCCCGGGCGGGACCTCCAGCACGAGATCGTCGCCAGCCTTGCCGTGCCGTCGCGCTTTCGTCCCGCGACCGCCGGGCTTGGCCTTGAAATGGTGGCGGTACTGGAAGTCGCGGAGCGTCGTGAGCCCGGCGTCCACGCGCAGGAGGATCGAGCCGCCGCGACCGCCGTCGCCGCCATCGGGACCGCCGCGCGGGACGTGGGCTTCCTGGCGGAAGGTCGCGGCCCCGTCACCGCCCGCGCCGGCATGGACCCAGATCTTCACGCGGTCGAGGAACATCGCGGTCATTCTCCCACGCGCCCTGGCGCCGGCCGGTCCCGACCGATCGGCGATGCCCGGCGCGCCGGGGAGGGTCTAGAGGTAGGCCAGCGGGTTGACCCGCGTGCCGCCGTCCCAGACCGGGCCCTTCCAGACCTCGAAGTGCAGGTGCGAACCGGTGGCGTTGCCGGTCGCGCCCATGCGCCCGACGCGCTGGCCGCGCCCGACCTGCTGGCCGCGGGCGACGGAGACGGTCGACATGTGGTTGTACGTCGTGTACAGGCCGCTGCCGTGCGAGATCCAGACCTGGTAACCGCCGCCGTTGTTCTTCCAGCCGGAGAAGGTCACCGTCCCGGTCGCGGCCGCGAAGATCGGGTCGCCGGTGTTGCCGTCGATATCGATCGCGTAGTGGCCGTAGTGGAAGTACTGGCTGATGTGGTGGCTCGTGGTGGGCCACAGGAAGTTGCCGCCGGAATACGTCCGCGGCGCCTTGACCGGGGAGCCGCCAGAGCTGCCGCTCGAATGCCCGCTGCCACTGCTGCTGCTGTGCGTGGCCGGTGCCTTCGTGGTCGAGGGCTTCTTCGTGACGATCGGCGCGCCCAGCGCGTCCGGCAGCACGAGCACCTGGCCGACGACGAGATGTCGATCCTCGAGCTTGTTCGTGGCCAGGATCTCGTCCTCGGGAACGCGGTAGGCCGCCGCGAGGGAGGCGAGGGTGTCGGTCGCCTTGACTTCCACGACGAGCCCGCTGACCGGCGGGATCTTGAGGACCTGGCCGCGCACGAGGGCGTCCTTGGCCTTGAGCTTGTTGGCCCACCACAGCGTCATCGTTGAAACGTGGAACTTCGCCGCGATGCCAGCGAGGGTGTCGCCGGCCTTGACCTTGTACGTGCCGATGAGCGAGCTGCCGTCGGCGACCGACGTGTCGACCGCGACCGGCTTAAGCAGCGTGCCGTCATCGAGGAACGGCCCTTCGACCGCGGTCGCCTGGGCGCTCACCTGCGTGGCCGCGTCGGGGACCTGGAGGTCTTCGAGCCGCAGTTCGGCGTTCGCCGTCGCGGGTCGTGCGTACGCGGCGGTGTCGGCCGTGGCCGAGGGCGCCTGGTCGGCATAGGCCGTCTCGACCCGGCCGAGCATGTCGTCGTTGGTGATGGTGCCGCCGATGCTCAGGCGCGGCGACGGGCCATCGCCGGTCGGGCCGCCGGTATCGCCGCGGGCGCCGGCCGGCGCCACGCTCAGGAAGGACGCACCGAGCACGATCGAGGCGACCGCGACCGCCACGGTGCGCTCATGCCCGAGTCGGGCGATGGCGGCTCGGATCGCGGTCGGTCGGAAGCTCGTCGCTGCCCGCAGTGCCGGCAACGTGAACGCACGCCGCCGGCGACGCTGCGAACGCCGAAGCAGATGGGTCGATGCCATCGGGTCGCGGACCGGGTAGGGGGCCCGGATGCGAGGGGGAGTGCTCACCACTCGCGTGGACTCTTGGCTCGATGGTCGGCGTACACGTCCAATGACGCGCTGGACGCCGACCGAAGCGTTCAGCAATACGGTCTCCTGACGTTTGGACGGACCCGAGGCGCTGGGGGACGCGCGGGAAGGGGGGACTCGTGAAAGGGTCCGTCCGGGGTCGCGGTTTCGAGCTGGGGGATCTCTTTACGCGGCCGCGCCCGTATCACAACGGGCTTACGACATCGAGGGGAACCGTAACATGCTGATCACGCGAGTGGCAAACCCGCGGATCGTCAGGCGTCGAGGTTCTTCGTCAGCGAGGCGAGGAAGTCGGCGTTCGACTGGGTCTTCGAGAGGCGATTGAGCAGGATCTCGATGCCCTCGTTGGTCCCGACGGCGGATAGCATCCGGCGCATCGTCCAGACCATCTTGAGCGTGCCCTCCTCGAGGAGCAGCTCCTCGCGGCGGGTGCCGGAGCGCTGCACGTCGATGGACGGGTAGATCCGCTTCTCGGCGAGCTTGCGATCGAGGATGAGCTCCGAGTTGCCGGTGCCCTTGAACTCCTCGTAGATCACGTCGTCCATGCGCGAGCCGGTGTCGACCAGGCACGTGCCGATGATCGTGAGCGAGCCGCCCTCCTCGATGTTCCGCGCCGCTCCGAAGAAGCGCTTGGGCGGGTAGAGGGCGATCGGGTCGATGCCGCCCGACAACGTCCGGCCGCTGGGCGGCAGGGCGAGGTTGTAGGCGCGGGCCAGGCGGGTGATGGAGTCGAGCAGGATCACGACGTCGCGACCGGTCTCGACCTGACGCTTGGCGATCTCGAGCGCCATCTCGGCGACGTGAGTGTGGTTCTCGGTCGGCTCGTCGAAGGTCGAGGAGATGACCTCGCCCTTGACGCTGCGGCGCATGTCCGTGACCTCCTCGGGGCGCTCGCCGATGAGCGCGACCATGAGCAGGATCTCGGGGTAGTTCGCGCTCACGCCGTTGGCGATCTGCTTGAGGAGCATCGTCTTGCCGGCCTTGGGCGGGCTGACGATCAGGGCGCGCTGGCCCTTGCCGATCGGGTTGACGAGGTTGATCAGGCGCTGGCTCAGGTTCTTCGAGTCGGTCTCGAGGTTGATGAGCTCGTCGGGGTGGACCGGGGTCAGGTCGCCGAAGACCGGTCGGCGGCGGGCGGTGTCCGTATCGACACCGTTGACGGCATCGACGCGGAGCATGCCCCAGTACTTCTCGGCTTCGCGCGGGGCGCGCACGGCGCCGGAGATGCGGTCGCCGACGCGCAGGCCGAAGCGGCGCACCTGGCTGGAGCTGACGTACACGTCCTCCGGGCTGGGCAGCAGGCCGTGGCGGCGCATGAAGCCGAAGCCTTCGTCGACGATGTCGAGGATGCCAGTCGCGTAGTCGTGGCCGGCACGCTCGGTCTGGCGCTGGAGGATGCGATCGACCAGCTCGTCCTTGCGGTCGCCGGCGGCAGTGTCGAGCTCGAGCTCGCGGCCGACCTGGCGGAGCTCGGTAACGCTCATCTCGCGGAGATCGCCGACCTCGAGGTCGTTGCGCTCCTTGGCGGCTTCGAGCTCTTGCTGCTCTTCGAATTCCGTTACCGGCGCGCGGTAACTGGATTGGGTACGTCGACGGGGTCGTCGATTACGGGAACGATCACGCTGATCGGGTCCGGGTCCGGGCATTTCTACGGGGTCACCTGTGGGTGAGGGGCGGAACGGAGGCATCATCCTGGGAGGAGGCGTCCGGGTCGCATGGGAGCCGATCGGGGTGCGCGCACGCGTGGCCGCAGCGCGGGAACCGTCGGGGTACTTGCAGCATAGACTCGTCGTGGGCCGTCGTCAACGCCTTCCATCAAAGGGGTCGCGACCGATGCGAACTCATCTCGGCGCCGAGGATGTCGGCGACCTGCTCGAACAGCCGCTCATCGCGGTGCTGGCGACGCGCCGCAAGGACGACAGCGTGATGCTGTCGCCGGTCTGGTTCGAATGGCGCGACGGCGGCATCAACATCTGGGTGCCGACGCCGGAGGGCGGCAAGGTGGCCCACATCCAGCGCGATCCGCGCGTCACGGTCGTCGTGGCCAACACGGAGTGGCCGTACAAGGGATTCGAGATCCGGGGCGACGCCACCGTGTCGGGTGACGACTTCTACGGGGTGCTCGGGCGGACCGGGCTGCGCTATTCGGGCCCGGAGGCGGCCGAGCGGATGGTCGCGGAGTACGCGCCCGGTGTCGTCATCCGGGTCGAGCCCGGGGTGATCCGGGCCTGGGACTACGAGGACGAGGCCTGATCCCGGGCACAGCCGCTTCCGCGAGCGCACCGGCAAGGACGGCGACCGCGCCATCGATCGACTCGACCGTCAGGCGGCTGTAGCCGACCACCAGACCGCGGTCCGACGAGGCCGGGGCCGACATGGGCGACAGCGGGTTGACGCCGATGCCCCGTTCCGCCGCGACCGCCTGGACCGCCACGTCGTCCACGTCCTCGGGCAGCCGAAGCAGCACGTGGAGACCCGCGGCGGCGCCCTGGACGGTGTGGCCCGGCAGGTGCCGCGCGAGGGCGCCGATCAGCGCATCGCGTCGCTGCCGGTAGACGTGGCGCGCGCGGGCGACGTGGCGGTCGTAGTCGCCGCTCTCGATCAATTCCGCGAGGGCCAGCTGCTCCAGGGTCGGCGAGCCGGAGTCCTGGGCCGCCTTCGCGGCGCGGACCTCGTCGACGAGGTCGTCGGGCAGGCTCATCCAGCCGAGGCGGATGCCAGGCACCAGGGTCTTGGAGGCGGTCCCGATGTGGATCACCCGACACGGATCGAGTCCCTGGATCGCGCCGATCGCGTTGCGGTCGTAGCGGAACTCCGCGTCGTAGTCGTCCTCGATGATGAGTCGGTCCTCGCGGTTGGCCCAGGCGACCAGGTCGGCGCGGCGCTCGGGCGCCATGACGGCGCCGGTCGGGAACTGGTGCGCAGGGGTGACGACGATGGCCGCCGCCGTGAGCCCGTCTAGCTCATCCGTCCGGACGCCGTCGCGATCGACCGGGATGCCCACCGTGCGCAGACCGACCCCTTCGGGTGTGGTCCGACCGGTTAGCTGCGACGGTGATTCGAAGGCCATGGTCGTGGCGCCCCGGTCGAGGAGCACGCGCGAGACGAGGTCCAGTCCCTGGGTGAATCCCTGGGTGATGGCCATTCGCTCGGGCTCGATGCGCACGCCGCGCACCCGGCCGAGGTAGGCGCTGAGCGCGCGCCGCAGCTCGATGCGCCCGCGATGGTCGCCGTAGTCAAACGCCTCGTTCGGCGCCTTGCGCAGGGCCCGTTCCGTGGCCCGGATCCACGCCCGGCGGGGGAACAGCTCCACGTCCGGCGTCGTCGCGGTGAAGTCGACGGCCCAAGTCGGCAAAGCCGGCTCCTCGGGGAGTGGCGGGGCCGCGCCGACGCCCGCGACCAGCGGCGCCTGGCGGGGCTGCGTCT
>JAXDKY010000268.1:0-5069 GCA_034666885.1 Chloroflexota bacterium | reverse complement strand
CGCTCGACCAGTCCCGGAACGTCAGCGGGACCGGCAGGTCGGGGTCGATGGTCGTACGTTGGTCGCCCTGGGTGGTCGCGAGCTCGAACGAGGTGGCAACGCTGACGACCAGGCCTGAGTGGTCGAGCTCGATGTCGCGATTGTTGCCCCACATGTTGGGGCTCCCACCCATCGGCTCGCCCACGATCGTCAGGTTCGTCCGCGCCTGCAGCATCGCCGCGAACATCGACGCGGCAGAGAAGGTGTTGCGACCGGTTACCAGGAAGAGGCGGCCAGATGCCGCGTTTGCCGGGGTCGCGATGGCCGTCAGGATCGGGGAGAGAGCTTGGACCTCGCCGCCGAAGTTGTGGCGGATGTCGACCACGACCCGCCCCACGTCCGGCGCGGCAGCCTCATCCATGAGCTCCCTGAGGAAGGAACCTTCCAGGATGTCGACCCGGTTGTACTGGACGAACAGCGTCGTCCCATCGTCGAGGCGCGACCACCACAACGGCTCGTCCATCCGCGACAGGTACAGCACGTCCGGATCTGCGGGGATGTGGAGCCCGTATGGACCGGCCCAGCCGTTGTAGTCGGCCATAGGGATCGGGGTGACGGCGACGTCTTGCGCTTTCCCGGCCTGGTCGACGATGCCCAACGTCACGGGCCCGACGTCGTCCGCGAGCCCGAGACCGTGGAGGACCTCCGGCATCAGGATGTAGCGAGGCGTCAGGAGCCTGACCGTGGCGTCGTTGTCACGGGGGATCAGGGGGTCCAGCGCGGCGAGCACGTCATCGATCGGGTGGTCCGCGATCGTGTCGATCCGCCCGCCGATCAGCTCCTCATAGGGCGCGAGCGCGTCCACGACGTGGATCCCGTCCGGAAACAGCCATAGCCGGAGCGGCAGGCTGTGGACCGGGTACCGGCTGTCCGGACTCCACGGGTAGAGCCCGGTATGGGCATCGCGGCCGCCTGCGCTGACCAGGGCCACGATGTGGGCGACGCCGACCATCAGCTCGTCGTCCGTGGCGGTGGCCGCGCGACCCTTCAGCTCGTCGATGGCGCGTTCCATCTCGGCGCGGGGCGTGCCATGGAACAGGTCTGGGTGCCGCGCGACCATCGCCTCCAGCAGGCCGTCGAGATCCGCCAGCCAGCCCCCGACCCGCTCGTCGGATGGCGAGCCCGCTGGGCTCGATGACGCGGGCGCGGCCGATGGACTGGCCGGCCCGGGCGTACTGGGGTTGATCGATGGATCCGGTCGCTGAGGCTGGGGCGTACAGGCGACGACGCAGAGGACGAGGACGGCCGCCACATGTCGACGCATCCCCAGATACTACGACACCGTAGCAAATTGGCAATCCTGGCGACGCCCCATAGCGGACGGGCGCTCAGCCCTGGACGGCGCCGAGGATCGAGCGTGCCTGCTCAAGGGTCGGCAGGCGCGGCGAGTTGGCGATCGCGGCGTCATCGATGGCGTCCTGCGCCACGACGTCCAGAAGGGCGTCGTCGAAGCCGAGGGTCCTCAGAGTCGGACGCTGGCCGAGCTGGGCGCAGAGCCGGCGGATCGCTGCGATGGCGACGCCCGCGGCTGTCGCGTCGTCCTCGGTCGGTGAGGCGACCCGGAGCGCGACGCCGACCAACGCCAGCTCGCGGTCGCGCACGCCGCGGTAGAAATCGAGCACCTCGGGGAGGACCGCGGCGAGGGCGGTCCCGTGCGGGAGCTTGCCGCGCGTCCCGAGGGCGTGGCCCAGCGCGTGCACGAGGCCGACGCCGGTGCCGCTCGCCTGGCCCACGCCCGCCAGGTGCGAGGCCATCAGCATCTGCGAGCGCGCCTCGAGGTCCTTGCCGTCGGCCACGGCTTGCGGCAGCCACGCCGCCACCGTCCGGATCACGCCGATGGCCGTCGATTCGGCGAAGGGGTTCGGGCTGGCCGACAGGAGCGATTCGAGGGAGTGGGTCATGGCGTCGATGCCGGTGGCGGCCGTCGCGGCCGGCGGCAGGCCGACGGTCAGCTCGGGGTCCAGGATCGTCGCGACGGGCAGCAGGGATGGATGGCCGATGTAGCCCTTCCGACCGGCGGCCTCGTCCGTGATGACGGCAAACGAGTTCGTCTCGGCTCCGGTCCCGGCGGTCGTCGGGACGGCGACGACGGGACGGCCAGGGTGCAGCGACGCGCCGTCGTACTCCAGCTCCCAGACAGACAACGCGTCGTTCGCCGCGCGCAGGTCCAGGGCCTTGGCGGTATCCATGGACGAGCCGCCACCGACCGGCACGACCACGGTCCCCTCGAGGCCGAACGCCTGCAGCGCCGCCGCACCGCGCTCCACGGTGGAGGCGGCGGGATTGGGCTCGACCTCGCCGAAGGTCGCCGTCTCCAGGCCGGCCGCGGCGAGCACGCTGAGGACTCGATCGACGACGCCCGACCGACGCACGCCCGGATCGGTCACGACGAACACCCGCGAGCCACCGGCCGCCGCGACCACCTCAGGGAGTCGCGCGATCGCCCCGACCCCGAAATGGACCCGGTTGCGCAGCACGACCTCGATCTGGCGGTCGGCGAGGCGGGTCACGACAGGGCCTCGAGCACCTCGACGACCTCGTCGCGGGCCGTGTCGCGCCGGAGCGTCAGCCAGCGCCGACAGCCCGCGGTGTGGAACCAGCGCTCGGTCGTCAGGCCGTCCGGGTTCTCGAACACCCAGACCTCGTCGAAGTCGCGCTCATCGGCGCCTTCGATCGCCGCCGGGACCGCCCGTCGCTCGCCACCGAACGTGAACTCGTCGAGGGGCCGTCGCCCGCAACGCGGGCAGTCGAGCCAGAGCATCAGCGGGTTCCCGCCGAGCCCTGGTCGGCCAGGGCGTGGTCGCGCCGGAATCGATCGAGCGCGAATGGCGCGATGAGGGCCGGCGGACGGCCGGTGGCGATCAGCTCGGCCATCGCCTCGCCGCCGGCCGGGATGGCCTTGAAGCCCCAGGTGCCCCAGCCCGTCGTGACGAGGAAACCGTCAACGCCGGTGGCGCCCATGATCGGCGAGTAGTCGGCGGAGATGTCGCAGATCCCGGCCCACGTCCGCAGGATGCGCAGGTCGCGCAAGAAGGGCAGGAATCGCGTCGCCTTGTGCGCATAGGTGCGCAGGGCCGCGAAGGACGACTGGCGGGAGTAGGACGGTTGGCTGTCGAACTCCGCGCCGATGAGCATCTGGCCCCGCTCGGTCTGCGAGACGTAGCAGTTGAGCTCGGTGCTCGCGACGATCGGCGAGAAACCCTGCGCATAGTCGTTGGTCACGAAGGCGTGCAGGGGATGCGTGCGCACCGGCAGGCGGACCCCGGCATGGGCCGCCATCGCGGTGACGCGGCCACCGACCGCCGAGAGCACGACGCCTGCCCTGATGGGACCGTCGGCCGTCTGCACGCCAACCACCCGGTCGCCGTCGCGCACGAGCCCCGTCACCGGCGTGTGCTGGAAGATGTCGACGCCACGCTGCGCCGCCCCGGCCGCGTACGCCCACGCGACGCGATCGTGACGTGCAGTCGCGCCTTCGACGTGATGCGAGCCGCCCAGGACTGGGTAGCGGTCGGCGCCGGTCAGGTCGAGTTCGGGGACCAGCTCCTTGAGCTCGGCCGGCGAGCGCATGACGGTGGTCGCGCCACAGGCCGAGTTCATGAGGCAGCGGGCGCGCTCGGTCCGCATCGCGGTCTCGGTGTGGGCGAGCCAGATGATGCCCTTGGTCTGGTGCAGGATCGCGGCGCCGGTCTCCTCCTCAAGATGCTGGTACAGCTCGAGGGAGTGCTGGTAGAACCGGATCGCCTCGGGGATGCCGTAGTTCGCGCGGATGATCGTCGTGTTGCGTCCCGTGTTCCCAGACGCGATGTAATCGGCCTCGAGGACGGCGACGTCCGTGATGCCGTGGCGGGTCGCGAGGTAGTAGGCGGTCGAGAGGCCGTGGCCACCGCCCCCGACGACGACGACGTCGTAGGACGAGCGGCGCTCGTCCGGCCAGCGGATCGCGGCCAGGGTGTCGGTGTAGGCGCTCATCGGCGCGATCCGAGCCGACGGGTGAGCTCGTCCCCGTAGGCCGCGGCCGTCAGCAGGAGCGCGTCGCCATCCGCGGGCAGCCACAGCTTGGCCGGGACGCCCGCGATCGAGCCCTGGGCCAGTGCCGGGCGGTCGGTCGGCAGCGACCATTCGATGTGCGGCTCGACCTCGGCCGGGTCGAGCCAGGCGCCGACGAAGCCGACCTCGTCCTCGACGATCGCGTGCTCGTCCTCGAGGTCGATGCCCGTGGCCCCCACGCCGAACGCGTCGTCCGGGGCGAAGCGCAGGACCGTCACGTCGTCACCACGCCAGGTCGCGTGGTCCAGGGACGCAGGATCCGCCACGACCCGCACGCCGCGCAGTCGATCAAGCGCGGGCACGGTCGCCCTCCGGATCGTAGAACGGGGTTTGCGCCACGACAGCTTCACGGCCGTCGATCTCGACGCGGTCGCGGAACGGCGTCCGCCGTTGCCAGCCGAGGACGAGGGCCTTGCCCAGCAGCGGCGAGCTCCAGCTGCCGGTCACGTTCCCCACGACCTCACCATCGGCCAGGATCGGCGAGCCTTCCAACGGAGCCAGGCCCTCCATCGTGAAGCCCATCCAGCGGCGGTGGTCGTCGAGCTTCGCCGTTCGTTCCAGCGCGGCCCGGCCGATGAACGCCGGCTTCTCCATGCGGACCGCCCAGTCCATCCCGATCCGGCGTGGCGTCGTATCCAGCTCGGTGTCCATCCCGACGATCACGTGGCCCTTCTCGAGCCGGAGACCGAACAGCGCCTGCAGGCCGTGGGGCCGGATGCCCAGGTCGGCGCCGAGGTCCATCAGCGCCCCCCACAGCTCGACCGAGCGATCGACCGGGTGGTGGAGCTCGAAGGCGGCCTCGCCGGTGAACGAGAGCCGCATGACGTGGGTCGGGACACCGGCGATGTCCGCGTGGACGTGGCCGAGGAAGCGGGGCGTGTCGGCGAGGCCGGCACGTTGCAGGAGCGTCTTCGCGAGGGGTCCCGTGACGTTGATCGCGGCGAGGGACATCGTCCGGTCCAGGACATGGACCCGGAGAC
>JAXDKY010000267.1:0-4219 GCA_034666885.1 Chloroflexota bacterium | reverse complement strand
AGCCGCTCGGCTTCGGGCAGGACGACGTCCACATCGACGGCCACGCGATCGAGGTCCGCCTCTACGCCGAGGACGCCGAGAACGGCTTCCTGCCCGCGACCGGGCGCATCGAGCGCCTTCGATGGCCTAGCGGCGAGGGGGTCCGGGTCGATGCCGGCGTCGTCGAGGGCGACGAAGTCGGTGGCCGGTTCGACCCGATGCTCGCCAAGATCATCGCCCGCGGTGACGACCGGGCGGATGCGCTGGAACGACTGACGCGGGCGCTCGATGCGACGGTCGTCCTTGGGCTCACAACGAACTTGCGGTTCCTGCGATGGCTCGTGCGCGAACCAGTGGTCCGCGACGGCCAGGCACGCACCGACGCGCTCGACCGCGTCTGGCCGCCCGACTGGGCCCAGCGGGCTCGGATCCCCGACGCGGCCTGGTCGGCGGCGGCACGGGCGTTGCTCGGCGGCGTTGGCGCAGGCGACGCGAGCACCGGCACAGCCGACCGGGCCTCCGTGATGGCGGCGCCACCGCAGGACGGCTTCCGCCTCAACGCCGCCCCAACGATCCGCCTGACGAGCGACGACGAGACCCGGACCGTCCGGCTCGCCCCGGGCAGCGCCCGGACCCGAGCGGAGATCGTGCGCGCCGGCGAAACGGTCCACCTCGACCTCGCCGGCCGCAGCATCCCGTTCCGCCTGGCCCCACCCCCCGACGTCGACCGGGCCGCCAGCGCGGCCGCAGCCCAGACCGGCGGGCGTGCCGAGCTGACGGCACCCATGCCGGGACAGGTCCTCACGATCCACGTCGGGGTCGGCTCCGACGTGGAGGCCGACGACCCGATCGTGACGTTGGAGGCGATGAAGATGGAGCACGTGGTCGGATCGCCCCGCGCTGGGCGCGTGACTTCGCTCTTGGTGGCCGAAGGCGATCAGGTGACCCGCGGCGATACGCTCGGAGTGGTCGACGACCCCACGTCGTGAGGGCGGCAAACGCGCCCGAGCACTCGCTACGGGCTGCCCCGACTGCCAGGCCGCACGGTGGGATGCCGTATCCAGACGGCGGCGCTGGCCGGACGGACCGTTTCCGTCGCCACGCGCACGATCTCCATGCCGAGGGCCGAAAGCTCCAACGGGTCTCGCAACCGCTCCGCGAGGCCATCGATCACGATTCCGGCGTCGTAGCGAGCGCGGTCGAACCGACGATCGACGATCCCCTGGATCCGCCGGCGGAGTGGCTGGAATAGCGCGATGGCGGCCAGCGTCGAGCCGGCGACCGCCAGGGTCTCGCCATTCGTGACGCCGTTCAGGACACCCTGGATGGCAAGGATCCCTGTCCCGAACACCGCGAGGAGCACGACCGTGACCAGCGCCCAGGTGACCGTTCGACTGATGAGGCGGTCGATGTCGTACAGGCGGTAGCGGAGGATGGCCACCCCGATCGCGATCGGCACGAGGGCCAGGCTCGCCGCGCCCACGACGTCGAATATCCCGAATTCCTGCGGTCCGCTGGCGGCCGTGTCCGAAAAGGGCGTGGAGGTCAACACGGTGCTCGGCACGATCGTGATGGCGACGAGGGCTACGGCGCCGAGAAACCACTTCAGCTGCTCACGCGTGTCGCCACGGGCGCGAAAGAAACGCGACCCGACGGCAATGGCGCCGAGCAGGATGGTCCCGAGCGACCCGAGCGACGCGGCGACGAGGGCGATCGGGGCGATGACCTGAACGACCGGGTGGTCAAAGCCGAATGGGTTGGGCGGGAGCGTCGGATCAAATTCGCCTGGCTTGATCGCGATCACCAACGTTGCGGCGAGGATCGTCACGATCAATGCGCCGATCGGAGCTCTCCATCGAGGGCTCGGAAGGTGACCATCGGGAAAGAGCAGCATGACGAGGCCCACGAGTCCGATCGTTGGGTTGAAAGCCACCACGCCCGTCCACAGGAACAGGCCGGCGAGCGTGTCGTCGGACCCGACTTGGTCGGTACGGAGGCCCGCCGACCCGAAGCCGGCGAAGGTCAGGACAAGCCCGACGCCAAGGGCAGCCAGGGTCCAGCCAACCAGGTTCTCGGGCCGTCGCCTCACGATCAGCACTCCGACCGTGGTGCAGACCAAGGCGTCGAACGCGATGAGGGTGAACACCGTTACGACCGCCGCCACATCGCGGGCCGCCGGGTCGATGCCGATGATCGCCGTGGCCACGATGACCAAGCCGCCGGCAGCGGCGAGCACCCATAGCGCGGCAGCGACAGCTCGGGCCTTCATCAGGCCCATTCCACCATGTATCCGTCGTGGATTCGTTACGAAACGACAGCCCCGAGAGCTGCGACACAGAACCGCGGACCTCGCCGCGGACGCGGTACGCTGCGCACCATGGCCAAGACGACGACCTCCCATACCAAGCTGCCCCAGACGCGCGACGAGCTTATGGCGCTCCATCGCGAGACCCGCGCCCGGCGCAACAAGGCCGAGCACAGCAGCGAGGAGCACGCGGCAGCCATCGACCTCATCGGCCGCATCGAGGTCGAGATCGCCCGCCTCGAGCGGGCGATGGATCCGCCACTCGTCTGAGAAGTCGATCGTGACCGCGGCGGCCGAACCGCGCCGCGTCCGGATCTACGAGGTCGGACCGCGCGACGGGCTGCAGAACGAGTCGACGCCGATCTCGACGGCGGACAAGCTACGCTACATCGAGCTCCTGGCCGACGCCGGCCTGCGCGACATCGAGGCCACGTCCTTCGTGTCGCCGCGTGCCATCCCGCAACTGGCCGACGCGGATGAGCTGTTCGCCGCGATCCCGCGGCGCGATGGCGTTCGCTACCCGGTCCTCGTCCCGAACGAACGCGGTCTCGCGCGCGCACAGGCGGCCGGCGTTGAAGCGATCGCCGTGTTCACCGCCGCGACCGACGCGTTCACCGAGGCGAACATCGGCATGACCGTGAACGAGTCGCTCGCCGCGTTCAAGCCGGTCCTGGCAGCGGCCGGTGAGCGCGGGTGGTGGCGCCGCGCCTATGTATCGACCGCCTTCGGCTGCCCGTACACGGGTCGCGTCGAGCCACAGGTCGCGGTCGATGTCGGGCGGCGGCTGCTCGATCTCGGCGTCGAGGAGGTCTGCTTCGGCGACACGATCGGCGTCGGTGTGCCCGACCAGGTCGGGGAGCTCGTGGGGCGCGCCCAGGGATCTGGGATCCGCATCAGCCGTCAGGCCTTCCACTTCCACGACACGCGGGGCACGGCGCTCGCCAACGTCGCGGCCGGCCTGGCCGCGGGCGTTCGGACGTTCGACAGCTCGACCGGCGGGACCGGCGGCTGCCCGTACGCCCCAGGCGCGGCCGGCAACCTCGCAACCGAGGACCTCGTGTACTTCCTGGATGCGTCCGGCTGGCAGCACGGCGTCTCACTCGACGGGGTCCTGGAGGCGGCTCGCTTCATCGCCGGGGCCCTCGGCAAGCCGCTGAGCACGAAGGTCGGCCAAGCGGGCGGCTGGGATCCGGCCACCGGCGCCGCAACCGGGCGCGACGCCTAGCCACGCTTCAGACGGCACGCTCCGGTGAACTTGTTATCCTCCGCCCACCATGGACGGCGTCGTTCTCGTTCTGAACCAGAACTACGAGCCGCTCAACGTCTGCAATCTGCCCAGGGCCTTCCGCCTGCTTTTCGGTGAAAAGGCCGAGGTGATCGAGTACGACCACCAGATGATTCGGACGCCGCGGACGGAGTTCCGCGCGCCATCCGTCATCCGCCTCCAGTACCAGATCCGCCGGCCCCGGCCGCGGGTCAAGCTGAGCCGCCGCGAGGTCTTCGCACGAGACCGACACACGTGCCAGTACTGCGGCCGCCAGACCCATGACCTCACGCTCGACCACGTGATGCCTCGCCACCGCGGCGGCGCCCACAGCTGGGAGAACCTCGTCACCGCGTGCAAGGCATGCAACCACCGAAAGGGCGGCAAGACCCTCGACGAGGCCCGGCTTCGACTGAACCACGAGCCGCACGAGCCTCGCAGCGACCTGTACTCCCTGTTCACGCCGTACCTCGCGGACGACCGCAACGACGCCTGGCGGACGTACCTGTTCCTCGGTCGGAACTGACGCCCCGAGCGGGCGAGGTGTCGACCGGACTCGACGACGCCATCCCGGGCGCCGTCCACGACCTCCTTCGAACGCTCTGGGCCGGCGGTCACGCGGCCTACGTGGTCGGTGGGTCGCTGCGCGACACGCTCCTGGGCCGCAAGGC
>JAXDKY010000266.1:0-3903 GCA_034666885.1 Chloroflexota bacterium | reverse complement strand
ACATCGACGATGCCACCGCGCCGCGCGAACTCGCCCCGACCCGCGACCTCGGTGACGGGCGAATACCCGAGATCGAACAGGTCGCGCAGCAGCTGGTCCGGCCGGAGGCGGGCCCCGACCCGCAGCTGGCGCGGCTCCGGTGGCAGGTCCTCGGGCGCGATCGTGTGCTGCAACAACGCCTGCACGCTCGCCACGAGCACACGGGCGGGGCCGCCGCGCCAGGCGGCGAGCGCCGCGACACGGGCCGCGGTCTCGTCCGCGACGAGCTCGCTGCGCTCGTAGGCCAGCGCCGTCCGCGGTTCCAGGATGGCCACGGCTGACGCGTCACCCAGCCAGGCACCGAGCTCCTCGGCGACACGATCGCCGATCTCGGCATCGCGGGCGATCCAGACAAGGCGCTCCTCGGTCGCGATGGCCGCCGCGAGGTACGACTTGGCGCCGTGGGGCACGGCGACGAGACCGGCGTGCCGCCCGACGCGGCCGATGTCGGCGGGGCTACCGAGCCGCTCGCGGAGCGCCCCGAACGTGCCGGTCGCGGCCAGCAGCGGTGGCAACGTCGCGAGGTCCGGGAGTCGGTGACCGGCGCCCGTGCGTCGTTCAGGGGTGGCCGGGCGCGCCGCTCGTTTCGCCTTCCTGGGCGGTGCGCCTTCGCGTGCCTCGGCGCGCCGCGCGTCGTCGGCCTCGGCATCCACTGCGCCGATGTCGAAGTCGACGACATCCTCTGCGGCGGGCGAAGCGTGGCGCGCCGCGAAGTCGCGAGCCACGTCCTCGGCGATGCGGCGGTCCCGCCCGCGCCGGCCGCGCAGCGGCGGGGTGGTCGACTCAGGCATCGAGCTTGCCGTCCTTGCGCTGCAGGACGCGCCGCCAGCCGGTCTTGGTACGGCGCACGCCTTCCGCGTCTGGCGGGCCGTCGACCTCGCCGGGGGCGGCGAGCCGATCGGTGTCCGCCTCCCGCAGCTGGAAGGTGTTGAACCGGTTCGAGGCCTTGCTGGTGCCGTCGCGCGCCCAGGCTTCGACCGCGTCGGCCGCGGCGTCGAGCAGCTCGTCGAGGCGCTGGGCCTCGTCCGGCGCGAATTTCGAGAGGACGTGGTCGCGGGCATCGCGCACCGGATCCCCGATGCCCACGCGCAGGCGGCTGAACTTCTCCGTGCCGAGCTCGTCGATGATCGATCGCAGCCCGTTGTGGCCGCCGTGGCTGCCGGTCTCGCGGAAACGGAGCTTGCCGAACGGCAGGGCGAAGTCGTCGGCGACGACGAGCACGTCACCGAGCGGGGCGTGCTCCCGAGCCATCACCTTGCGCACCGCCAGGCCTGACTCGTTCATGTAGGTGAGGGGCTTGACGAGGGTCAGATCCAGGCCGCGGTACCGCCCGCCGACCACGTTCGAGCTGTCGCGCTGGCGCCCGCGGCCGTCCCAGCCAGCCCGTTCGGCGAGGCGGTCCATGACCAGCCAGCCGACGTTGTGACGGGTCCCGGCGTACTGCGAGCCCGGGTTCCCGAGACCGACGACGACCTTCAACGATTCCTCCGCGGACAGCACGATGTGGCCCGAATCCCGTCCGGGGGCGACGCAACGCGACGCTGCTGGTGGACGGGAGGGCCGTTCGAGGATGGTACCCGGGCCGACCGCGGAGCGCCGAGCCGGCGCTAGGGCGACGCCCCGCCGAGCAGCCGACGCTCCAGCGCCCGCATCGCGGCTTCCTCGTCGGGCTCAGCGTGGTCCCAGCCGCAGATGTGGAGCGTGCCGTGGGTCACGAGGAGGCGCAGCTCGTCGGCAGCGGACCACTGGACGTCGCCCGTGTGGCCGCCGCGGCCGGCCTCGGCCTGCTCGATCGCTCGCTCCACGGACACGACGATATCGCCGAGGTGCGGACGGCGGCCCGGTGGCAGCGGGAACGGGGGCGCGGACGCTGGCCTGACCGACGCGGCACGGCCTTGGCCCGCGTGGGACGGGAACGCCTCCGGTGGCAGCAGCGGGAACGACAGCACGTCGGTCGGGCCGTCCTTGCCGAGGTGGGTCGCGTTCAAGCCCGCGAGCTCCGTGTCGTCGGCCAGGATCAGCCCGATCGAGGCCGGGGCAGGCGCACTGGCCGCATCGAGCGCGGCTGCCACGGTCCGGGCAAGGACTGACTCGCTCAACGGCGACCGGACGCCGTCACGGACATCGAGGTCGATCCGCCACGGCGGTCGATAGATCGCGCGGGTCACGAGGCCGGCGGGTCGGCTCCGTCCGCGGACGCAAGGCCGGTAGGCCCGACTGGACCGCCGCCGCCACCGCTACCGGCCCCCGCACCCGCCCGCCCGCCCGCCGCGGCCGCCACCCGGCGCGATTCCAACTCCACCACCGTGTTCTGCGGGTACGCGATGCGCGTGTGGTACATGCCGAGGAGCTGCTGGACGAACGCGTTCCGGATCCGCTCGAGGTCGCGCAGCGTGAGGTCGCACTCGTCGAACTGGCCGTCGCTGGTGCGCTCGTCGATGATCCGCCCGACCATCGCCCGGATCGCGGGCTCGTCGCGGGCCGCGAGCGAACGGACAGACGCCTCGACGCCGTCGGCGAGCATGATCAGCGCCGCCTCCCGCGTCTGCGGCTTCGGACCGGCGTGGCGGAACCGGCGCTCGTCGACGGCGGCCGCGGCCTTCTCCCCGGCGGCGGTCACGAGACCACCGAATGGCTCGGCCGCGCGTTCCTTCGCCCGGGCGTAGAAGTAGCTCATGATCGCCGTCCCGTGGTGCTGCGGGATGAACGCGATGAGCGCCTTCGGCAACTTCGCGGCGTAGGCGGTGTCGATGCCGTCGGCGACGTGCTGCTTGAGCACCTGGGCACTGACCTCCGGCTCGAGCTGGTCATGGATGTTCTCGCCACCGGCCTGGTTCTCGATGAAGGCGAGCGGGTTCGCGAGCTTGCCCACGTCGTGGTAATAGGCCGCGACACGGGTCACGAGGGGATCCGCCCCGATCGCCTCGGCCGCGCGCTCGGCCAGGTTCCCGACCATCAGCGAGTGGTGGTACGTGCCGGGTGTCTCGACGAGCAGGCGACGGAGCAAGGGCTGCGACGGGTTCGCGAGCTCGAGCAGCTGGAACACGGTCAGGATCCCGAACACGGAGCCGAGCACCGCGAAGGTCCCGACCGCCGCGACCGACGAACCGATCGCCGCCGCAGCCGAGGCGAACCACAGCTCGAGGATGCCGCGGATGTCCCGGGCCCCGAGCAGTGAGAACACGGACACGACGGCCATGTTGACGACGAAGACGGCGATCGCGGCCTGGACGAAGACCTGCAGCCGATCGCCCTTGCGGACCGCGATGATGCCCGCCAGTCCGCCCAGGAACGTGTACGTGGCGAATTCGAGCGAGCTCCCGTTCAGCGCCCCGCCGATGATGGCGATGACCGCGACCACGACCGTGGCCACGGACGCGTCGAGCAGGATCGCCAGCAGCATGCCGATCGCGGCCGTGGGCAGGAAGAAGCCGAGGATCAACCGTCCGGCCGTGATCTTGAGGGCGAGCGTCGTGCCGGCCAGGAGCAGGCCGATGAGGACGAGGACGTTGTTCCGGTGCCATAGCGTCGGGCGGAACCGCCAGATCCAGGCCAGCACCATCGCGACGATCAGGATCGATAGGAGCAGCCACCCTGCGAAGCTGGACAGGTCCGGCGCCGTCTCGCCGAGCCCGAGCTGCTCGATCGTCTCGAGGTCCGCGGCATCGAGTCGCTCGCCGTTACGGACGACGATCTCGCCCGGGGCCACGTTGACACGGACCGGCTTGACGGCCGCAGCGGCCGCATCACGCGCGCGATCCCAGAGTCCCTGGTCGAAGGAGGAGTTCGGGACGACCAGCGGCGAGATCAGCTCCGCCGCAAGCTGCCGTTCCGAGGCGTTCAGGTCACCGGCCATGCGACCGG
>JAXDKY010000265.1:0-3663 GCA_034666885.1 Chloroflexota bacterium | reverse complement strand
TCTCCGGCGGGACGCATGGGCTGATGATCGGGCACATCGCGCCCGAGGCCGCGCTGGGCGGCCCGATCGCCGTCGTCGAGGAGGGCGACGAGATCCTCATCGATGTCGATCGGCGGGTGCTGGACCTCCTGGTCCCCGCCGAGGAGATCGAGCGGCGCCTGGGCGCCTGGACCCCTCGACCACCCAACTACCCGACCGGGGTCCTCGCCAAGTACGCGGCGCTCGTCGGATCGGCGTCGGGCGGTGCCGTCACGACCGGGTCGCGCATGACGGCCAACCTGACGGGCAGCCCGACGGCGGACCGGGGCGCACGCTGACGGCCGTCGTGAACCGGCGCGTTCCGATCGGGATCAAGACCTCGCCCCAGGCGGTCGATTGGCCGACGCTCGATGGCGCGTGGGCGAGGATCGGCGAGCACGAGGTGTTCGATTCGGTCTGGATGAACGACCACCTCACCGATGTCTCGCACGAGCGCCACGGCCCCAGCTTCGAGGCCCTGACCGTGATGGCCGCGCTGGTCCATCGCGTCCCCGGCAAGTGGGTCGGTCACGCCGTGCTGTCCAACACGTTCCGCCACCCGGTCGTCCTGGCCAAGGCCGCCACCGTCCTGGATCACGCGACCGGCGGTCGGTTCATCGTCGGTCTCGGGGCGGGCTGGCACGAGGGCGAGCACCTGCCCTTCGGCATCCCGCTGCCGCCGATGCCGGAACGGTTCGACCGGTTCGAATCGGCCGTCCACGTCCTCCGAGCGCTCTGGTCGGAGGCGGCCACGACGCCGCCCGGCGTCTCGCGACCGGACCCGTTCTACCCGCTGGCCGAGGCGACCAACGAGCCGCCGCCGCTCACGCCGGGCGGTCCACCGCTCTGGCTGGGCGGCCAGAAACGGCGTGGCATCGCGCTGGCCGCCGCGGTCGGCGACGGGTGGGCGCTCCCCGCGGTCGTCGGCCTCGGGAACCCGTCAGACCTGACGTATTTCAGCGAGAAGCGCGACCTGCTCCTGGCCGCGATGGACGAGATCGGCCGGGACCCCTCGACGTTCGAGTTCAGCGCCCAGGTCCCGACCGGGACCACGGCCGCCGACCGCCGCTGGGCGCTCGATCAGGCCGTGGAAGCCGTCCGGCGCGGAGCGACGCACGTCATCCTCGGCATGCCGCCGCGTCACGGCGCGGCCGGGGTCGACGCGGTCGCGCACGAGGTCGCCCAGCCGTTCCGCGAAGCGATCGGGTGAGCGGTCCGGCCGGCCTCACGATCCGCGCCGTGACCGAGGACGCGGACCTCGAGGTCCTGGCCGCGATCGTCAACGCGACGACGCCGGAGGACCCGACCACCCTCGACGAGATGCATTGGAGCGACGCCACCTACCCGGGCTCGTCCCGCTTCCTCGCCGAGATCGACGGGCGCGCGGTCGGGGCAGCGTCGGTCGGCCGCATCTACATGTACCCGCCCGAGTACCCGGCATCGTGGGGCTTCATCGGCGTGCTGCGGGAGGCGCGTCGCCAGGGCATCGGCGAACGGCTGCTGCGCGGCATCTCAGAAGCGGCGCGCGTTGCCGGCAAGTCCGGGCTGCACATCGCCTGCAATGACGACCGACCCGCCGGCATCGAGTTCCTCGTCCATCGAGGCTTCACGGAGCTCGAGCGCTCGAAATCGGCGAAGCTCGACCTCTCGGGCGTCCCCATCCCGATGGTGGAGGCGCCGCCCGGCATCGAGCTCACGACGCTCGCGGCCCGGCCCGACCTCGTCGAGGGCGTCCACGTGGTGGCCCTCGAGGCCTTCGATGACATCCCCGGCGGCGACGAGCCGATGGCGGTCGGCGACCTGGCCGAATTCCGGGCCCGCGACGTCGACCGCGCCCCGATCCCGAAGGACGCCTTCTTCGTTGCGCTCGACGGGAGCAGTGGCCGCGTCGTCGGCTACGCCAGCCTGATGCTGCTGCCCGGGTCGACGACGCGCGCCTACCACGACATGACGGCGGTCCTCCGCGCGTTTCGCGGTCGCGGGATCGCCAGCGCGCTGAAGCTGGCGACGATCGCGTGGGCCATCGAACACGGCCTCGCCGTCCTCGAGACCGGCAACGACGAGGCGAACGCCCCGATGCGAGCCGTGAACGCCCGACTCGGCTACCAGCCGATGCCCGATGAGATCGCGATGCGCGGCCCGCTGTTCGACGGCATGATGACGCGGTGACCGACACCCAGACGACGGCGCCCGAGGCGCCGGCCCCGACTCCGACCCTGCCGCCCGAACCCGAGACCTCGGCCCTGCCGCCCGACCCCGCCGCGTACGACTCGCCGCGCGCCGTGCGGGCCCGCGAGAAGGGGCTCGAGGCGCCGTACATCGCAGGCGGCCACGACCCGGACCCGGCCAAGGGCCTCGCCGAGGAACGCCGCTATCTGAAGCTCCTGCTCGCCATGACGGCCGCCATCGTCGCGTCCGGGTTCGTCATCGGGACGGCCCTCGCGCTCCTGGGTTCGGCAGGCGCCAAATGACGCCGGCCGCCGCCGTCCCCGCCACGACGTGGGCAGCCGCGCACGACTCGCTCGTCGCCACCCTGCGTGACCTGATCCGGATCCCGTCCATCAACCCGCCACCGCCGGATGCGCCGGACGGCGAGACGAGGGCAGCTCGCTATCTCGTAGACCGACTGACCGCGCTCGGCCTCGTGCCGGAATTCGTCGAGCCCTCCCCGGGTCGCGGCTCGGTCCATGTCCGGCTGCGCGGCGACGGAACGGGCGGCGAGCCGTTCCTGCTCCTGTCGCATCTCGATGTCGTGCCGGCCGCGGCCGACCGCTGGACCCACGACCCCTTCGCGGCGGACATCGCCGACGGCTACATCTACGGCCGCGGCGCCGTCGATATGAAGGGGATGGTCGCCCTCGAGCTCGGCGTCGTGGAGCGACTCGTCGAGGAGGCCCGCGCCGCGGGTCTCGATCCCGCCACCGATCCGATCCCGGGCCTGCGGCGCGACGTCCTGTTCACCTGCACCGCCGATGAAGAGGCGGGCGGGCTCGATGGGGCGCGCTGGATCGTCGAGCATCGGCCGGACTGGCTGCGGGCCGCGGGCGCGGTCAACGAATGTGGCGGCGTGTCGGTGACGGTCGCCGGCCGGCGCCTCTACCCGATCCAGGTCGCCGAGAAGGGCTTCGCGCCGTATCGCATCCACATCAGCGGCACATGGGGCCACGGCTCGATGCCGCGCGCCGACAACGCCGCGGTCCTGGCAGCGCGCGCCATCGAGCGCCTGGCCGTGCCCGGCCCGATCCGCATCACCCCGGTCATGACGCGCTTCCTCGAAGCCGCGGCGGAGGCGCTCCCCGGGGCCGTCGCCCGGGTCCTGCGGCGGATCGCGAACGGCGAGCTGGACGACACGGCCGCCGACGCCGCGATCGACGGCCTGTGCGATCCGATGTACGCGCGGGCCCTGCGCGCCCTCATCCGCGACACGCTGAGCCCGGACGTCGTACAAGCCGGCGTCAAGTACAACGTCATCCCCGGCGACGCGGTGATCGAGGTCGATTGCCGCGTCCTGCCCGGCGCGACCGAGCCCCAGATGCGGGCCGAGGTGGAACGCCGGCTGGGGCCGGATCTGCTGCCGGCCTGCGACATCGAGCTGATCGTCTGGGGCGAGCCCGTGGAGGCACCCGCCGAGGGCCCGCTCTGGGA
>JAXDKY010000264.1:0-7200 GCA_034666885.1 Chloroflexota bacterium | reverse complement strand
GCCCACGACGCGGATGCGGTCGTCGAGCGGCAAGGTCGCCGGCGCCGCCGTCGCGGCCCGCAACGGCACGCACGAGGTGATCGACGCAACCGGTGCACCGGGCAGGTTCAGCAAAGCCGCCACGAACAGTTGGAACGTCGCGTTCACCGGGTAGACCCCGCCCTCCCACGAGACATGCGGGTTGTCGTCGATGACCACGAGGCGGATCCCCACGCTCAGGGCTCCTCGCCGGGCTCGCGCTCGGAGATGACGATGTCGGCGGCCCCCTCGCCGCCCCGTAGCCCGACCAGCGGACCGGCGCGCCGACCGCGGAGGCGATCCGTCAACGCCCGCATCGCCCGGCCGAGCGCCACCACGTCCGACCGCCGGATGACCAGCGTCTCGACCCAGCCGCGACCCGACAGTCGATGGAAGACCACGAGCGTCACGAGGGCAGTCGCGACGTAGGACAGCGACGACGCCGTGGCCGCACCCCGGATCCCGAATGCGGGGATCAGCACGAGGTTCGCCGCGATGTTGATGGCCAGGCCGAACACGAGGATCAGCGTGCCGGCTCCCGGCCGCCCGCGCCCGCTGATGTAGCGCGACAGCACCGCCACCACGCTGTAGGCGACGACGCCCGGCAGGATCAGGCGAAGGGCGACACCGGCATCCGCGAACTGCGAGCCATACACGAACCGGACCAGGCGAGGACCGAGCGCCCAGGCCGGGATCGCCGTCACGAGCGCCACGGCGATCGTCGTCCTGGTGAGCACCGCGGCGATCCGCCCGGCGTCGGCCTTCGGATCCACGGCCCGGCTGAACATCACGGTGCCGAGCGCATTCGGGACGTACCACAGCGTCTCCGCCAGGCCGCTCGTCACGGAATAGATCCCCGTCTGGCCGACCCCGAGGAAGCCGTTGATGAGGAAGGAATCGGCGCGGAACTGGAGGCGTTCCGCCAGGTTGCCGGGCAACGCACGGGAGCCGAAGCCGAGTTCCTCGCGGAGCAGCGAGCGTGACGGCCGCCAACCCAATACGCCATCCCGCCGAGCGACCCACAGGATCAGCCCCGCGGTCACGATCAACACGAGCACGTTGAGGACGAGGACGACATCGAGGCTCAGCCTCGCGATGGCCGCCACGGCCACGATCCCGACCAGCAGGATCCCGCGACGGGCTACGCGGATCAGGCTGTAGGCCATCACCCGTCGACGCCCGAGCAGCGCGAAGAGCCCCAACGAGAAAAACAACTCACCCGGGATCGCGATGGCCGAGAACACGAATTGGTCGCCCGAAAGGTTCGGCAGGATGCCGGTGAGCGGCCCCGCGGGCCGCCCGACTGACGGCAAGCCGTAGAGCAGGCACGACACGACCACAGCCAGGCCGCCCACGACCGCCGTCCAGATCATCGCGTTCGCGAGGCCCCGTCGCGCCGTCGCGCGGTCTCTACCGGCGACGACCGCCAGCGCCTGGTCCATCCCCCAACCCACGACGAGCGCGGCAAGCTGGGAGTACAGGAGTACGAGGGCGAACCGGCCCTTCGCCGCCGGGCCGAGCAGCCGCGCCAGCGCGATGTCGGTGCCGAAGATCAGGACCGCGAGCCCGAAGCGGGTGACGACGGTGACCAGCGCGTCGCGCAACAGCGGCGAGGGCCCGGCGGCCAGGGGCGCCACGGCGGCCGGCGGCAGGCCCGGGGACGGTTCCGGATCGGCAACCGGCGAGGGCGAGCCACCGGCCGGCGCGGAACGCGGGGCCGGCACGCTCGGACCGCTCATCTTCGGACGGCGCTCACTCCGACCCCGAGGCCGCGTGTGGCAGGACGGACGCGAGCGCCGGGTCCGCGAGCGCGGTCGCGAACCACGCCGCGGTGCGCGCCAGGCCCGCATCGAGGCCGACCGCGGCCCGATAGCCGAGCAGCCGGGCGGCCTTGTCCACGGCCGCGACGTTGCGACGGACGTCGCCCGCACGAGCCGGCCCGTGAACGATCTCGATATCCCATCCGACAGCCAGCCCGATCGCCTCCGCCAGGCCGCGGATCGTCGTCTCCACGCCCGTCCCAGCCTGGAACAGCTCGCCCGCCACGATCTCGTCCGGGGCATCGAGGGCCGCCGTGATCGCCGCCGCCAGGTCGTCGACGTAGACGAGGTCGCGCGTCTGCTCGCCGTCCCCGTGGAGCAGCAGCGGTTCGCCGGCGAGGGCCGCGCGCAGCCACGCGGCGACCACGCTCCGCTTGTGCAATGAGTTCGGGCCGTAGGCGTTCGAGAAGCGCAACGAGACCGTGGTCAGGCCGTAGGTCGCGGCATACGCCCCGGCGTACGCCTCGATCGCCAGCTTCGACGCGCCATATGGCGACACCGGCCGCGGCAGGTCCGCCTCGTCGCTCGGCGGCTCGTGGTCCCCGGCGGCCGCATTCGAGGAGGCGAACACGAACCGACGGACCCCGGCGTGACGGGCCGCCTCGAGCACCCCAAGGGACCAGGTCACGTTCGCCTCGAACGTCCCGAGCGGATCGCGGACGGAATCGTCGATCCCGGCCCGCGCCGCGAGGTGCACGACCGCGTCGACGCCCTCAACCGCATCGCGAACCGTGGCTGCATCGGCCAGCGTGCCGCGGCAGAGCTCATGTGGGACGCCGGCCAGGTAGGCGAGATGCCCGATCGAGAGGTCGTCGAGGATCCGGACCCGATCCCCGCGGTCGGTCAACCAGCGGGCGAGGTTGGAGCCGATGAACCCGGCACCGCCGGTGATGAGGACGGTCCGGGCCACCGCGGGTCCGCCGGGCTCAGGCGTTGACCGTCTCCCTCGGCGGCATCGGCACCCAGCGGATGTTCTGCACGAGCGTGGCGGGGTCGATCTGGTCGCGATGGGCCCGGATCTCGTGCAGCATCGTGTCGATCAATTCGTCACCGAGCAGATGGGGCTGGAGGCCGAGCTCGAGCAGCTTCGTGTGCTTGGCGTTGTAGTAGTGCTCCTCGAGCTCCTTGCGCGGGTTCGCCGTGTGCTCGATCGACACGTCCCAGCCGAGCTGCCGGGCGGCGGCCTGCACGCGCTGCGCCAGCTCGAGCACGCTGAACTGCTCGGTGAACTGGTTGTAGACGCGCAGCTCGCCGGGATCGGCCGGGTTGGCGGCAGCCAGCGCGACGCAGTCGACCGTGTCGCGGATGTTCAGGTACCCGCGGGTCTGGCCGCCCTTGCCGTAGACGGTGAGCGGATGCCCGATGACGGCCTGGACACAGAACCGGTTGAGCGCCGTGCCGAAGACCTCGTCGTAGTGAAAGCTCGTGACCAGGCGCGGATCGAGCGAGGACTCGTCGGTCTCAAGGCCGTAGACGACGCCCTGGTTCAGGTCGGTGGCGCGCAGGCCCCAGATGCGGGTCGCGAAATGGATGTTGTGGCTGTCGTGCACCTTGGAGAGGTGGTACATGGAGCCCGGGGTCTTGGGATACAGGAACGTGTGCTGGCGGCCGTTGTGATCGACCGTGAGGTAGCCCTCTTCGATGTCGATGTCCGGCGTGCCGTACTCGCCCATCGTGCCGAGCTTGACCAGGTGCGTCTCGGGGCTGACGTCGCGGATGGCGAACAGGATGTTGAGGTTGCCGATCACGTTGTTCGCTTGGGTGTAGGCGGCGTGGCGCGCATCGATCATCGAGTAGGGCGCCGAGGGCTGCTCCCCGTAATGGACGATCGTGTCCGGACGGAAGTCGCGCACGACGGACTCGGCGAACGCGTAGTCCGTCAGGTCGCCCACGAAGATCTCGATGTCCCGTTCGGACACTTCGCGCCAGGCGCGAACCCGTTCGTGCAGGGTCGGGATGGGGAAGAGCGGGCGGACGCCCAGCTCGAGTTCCCACTGTCGCTTGGCGAAGTTGTCGACGACCGCGACGCGCCCGCCGGCGCGCGACATGGCCATGGCGGTCGGCCAGCCGAGGTAGCCGTCGCCACCGAGGATCAGGGTCCGTTCGGTCACGCTGTCATCTCCGGATCGGGTTCTCGGGGAGGCCTCGAGGAACGCGCCGCTCGGGCCGCGCCGAGTCTAGCACGGGGTCCTCGCGCGGCCGTCTGGCACCCGCCAACCGCCGTTCCCGCGGACGGCGACCCGGTACGTCCGTACTCCCGCACCCAGTACCGGTGGCGTGGCGGCAGGACCGGCGGGCGGTGGGACCATGGCCGCCTGATGAGCGCGCGCCTCCGACCAGTCGATCCGGCATCCGAGCCCGGACCGGATCCGGGCCTCGACCTGTCGCGCCCGTCGCTCTACCGACGCCTCCTCGCTGACGGCGCGGGCGCGGACGGCACCCACGAGAGCCTCGAAGCCGAGCTCGCCGCCCTCCTCGAGCAGACGGAGGCGCGCGCCGGGCAGCTCGAGGTCCTGCAGACGGCCTCGGGTCGCCTCAACCGCGCGTCGTCGGTGGAGGCCGTGGGCCGCACCGTGGTCGAGGAGACGCGCCGGATCATCGACTACCACAACGCGCGGGTCTACCTCGTCGAGCCACCGGACCAGGTGGTGCCGATCGCCTTCGAGGGCCGGGTCGGGGCCTACGAGCACGTCGACTTCGACCTGCTCCGCTGCCGCGTCGGCGAGGGCTTCACGGGCTGGGTCGCGCAGCACGGCGAGGCGCTGCTCATCAACGACGCGAACAGCGACCCCCGTGGCGCGACGATCACCGGCACCGACGAGATCGACGAGTCGATGCTGGTGGTCCCGATGCGCTACGACGGCGTCACCGTCGGCGTCATCACGCTGTCCAAGCTCGGCTTCGATGGCTTCGACGCCGACGACCTGCGCCTGTTGACGATCCTCGCCGACCATGCGGCCACGGCCGTCGAGACGGCCCGGCTGCTGACCCGCAGCCAGGAGCTCGCCACGGAACTGCGTCGCCTGCTCGACATGAGCAGCGAACTGTCGGCCAGCCTCGATTCGCGGCAGGTCGCCGTCATCATGGCCGGGCACCTGGCGCGGGCGATGGGCGTCGACGAGTGCGACATCAGCTACTGGGACCGCCCGTCCGGGCGCGTCGAGTCCCTGGGTTCGTATCCTCCGCACCGGATCGACACGATCGAGCCGTTCTTCGACGTCGCCGGCTATCCGGAGACGCTGCGCGTCCTGGAGCGCCAGCAGACGGTCATCATCGACGCCCAGGACGCGGCCGCCGACCCGGCCGAGGTCAAGCTGCTGGTCAACGACGGGAACCGGGTCCTGGCGATGTTGCCGCTGGTCGCGAAGGGCCAGTCCATCGGCCTCGTCGAGATGTTCTCCAAGAACGAGGTCCGCTGGGACGCCCAGCGTCTCGAGCTGGCACGGACGATGGCCAACGAGGCGGCGATCGCCCTCGAGAACGCGCGGCTGTACGAAGACGCGCGCAAGCTCGCCGACCGCGACCCGCTCACCGGCTTCTACAACCACCGGTTCCTGCACGAGCGCATGGGCGAGGAAGTCGTCCGCTCGCAGCGTGCGCGACGGCCGCTCAGCGTCCTGATGCTGGACCTCGACGACTTCAAGCTCGTCAACGACACGTTCGGCCATCTCTTCGGCGACAAGGTCCTGACCTGGGCCGCGGAGCTGATCCGCTCGACCCTGCGCCTGTCCGATCTCGCCGCCCGCTACGGCGGCGACGAGTTCGCCCTCATCCTGCCCGAGACGGATGCGGAAGACGCGCGCCACGCCGCGGACCGCATCCTCGAAGCCTTTCGTGACCGCCCCTTCGTCGGGGAGCAGCGCGGGCCTGTTCCGATCGCCGCGTCTATCGGGATCGCGACGTTCCCGGCCGACGGCCGCACCGGCACCGAGCTGATCGCCGCGGCCGACGCCGCGTTGTACCAGGTGAAGCGCGGTGGTGGACGCGACGCGGCCGCTGCCGGAGCTCCCGAGGCGGCATAGGACGGAAGTACCGGGGTGGCGCCGCCATCCGTACCCTCTTCCGATGGTGGACTTCGGCCCCTCGGAGCCCCATCCTTAACTTCCGACGTGAGCCAACCCCTCCTTCGAACGGTGCGCCCGGCCGATCCCTCGGATCGCGGGATCCGACAGTCGTGGTGGCTCTTCTCCGGGGCCTTCCTCCTCATCGTCCTGGTCGCGGTCACGCGCGCGCTCACCACCGGGACCGGCCCGCTCGATTGGTTCCTCCTCGTCGCGGTCATCGTGGCGGGTGCCGGCGCGCTGCTCCACGCCTCGGCGGTCGGGGCGCTCGATGCGCGGAGCCGGTCCGAGGCGGAATCGTTCGCCCGGATCCTGTCCGGCCTGTCGCGGTCCGTATCGCCGGACGCCATCGTCGACGCGATCGTCGAGGAGCTCGGCGAAGCGACACGGGCCGACCACATCGTGGTGGCCCGGCGGCGACGGGACACCCAGCTGGTCGAGGCGCGTCTGGTCAGCTCCCACCCGGGCATCCCGAACCACACCACGTTCCTGCCGGCGGGCGATCTCGACGATCCGGTCGATGGCGGCCGGCCGCCACGCCCCAGCGAGGCCGCCGAGCGGATCGCCCGTCGCGTGCGGGACGTGTACGGGCTGACCCAGCCGTTGGCCGCGCCGCTCACGGCCGGTGATGGGGTGGTCGGCGCGATCGTCCTGTCCCGCCGCATCGGTGGGCCGTGGACCGAGGCCACGCGACGCCTGCTGGCGGGTGCCGCCGTCGAGGCGTCCGCCGCCCTGGCACGGGCCTACTCGCACCTGGCGGCCGAGGCGCAGGCATCGACCGACGCGCTGACCGGCCTGCCGAACCGGCGTTACTTCGAGGAGTTCATCTCCCTCCTCGCCCAGCGCCGCCGGGCCGGGGACGCGGTCGGCATCCTCATGGTCGATATCGACAAGTTCAAGGCGCTCAACGACACCCACGGCCACGGAACGGGGGATGAGGTGCTCCGCGCGGTCGCGGCCGCGATCATGTCGGCGGTGCGCGAGGACGACGTCCCGGCGCGGTTCGGTGGCGAGGAGTTCGTGGTCCTGCTGCGCAACCCGGACCCGGGGGTCGCGGTCGAGGTCGGCGAACGGATCCGGCTCGCGGTCCGCGGCCTGGACCTGGCGCGGCTCGGCGTCAGCAGCGTCAGCGTGTCGGTCGGGGTGGCCGTCGCCGCCGGGCCCGATGAGCCGATCGAAGACCTCATCGAGACTGCCGACCAGGCCCTCTATCGCGCCAAGCGCGGTGGCCGCGACCGGGTCGTCGCCGCCTGACCGTCTACCATCCCCGGAGTGACGGACGACCTCGACGACGACGCGCA
>JAXDKY010000263.1:0-4458 GCA_034666885.1 Chloroflexota bacterium | reverse complement strand
CGACCAGGCGTCGCGCTCCCTCGAGCTCCGGCTGTCGCAGGTCGTCGCCGAACAGGGTCCAGCCACCGAACATCGTTCCCAGCACGATCGCGTCCCAGGACGGGTCGTCGGCGACCGCCTCGAACATCCGAGCGTAGATCTCCGGGTCGCGATCGCCGGCGCTCTGGATATCGAAGGGATTGTTCGGCGTCGTGCGCGGACCGCCGATCGCCTTGAGGCGCGCTCCGGTCGCCGCATCCAGCCTGGGTAGCTCGTACCCGGCCTTGCTGATCGCGTCGGCCAGAAGCGCGGAGTGGCCCCCGCCGTCGAGGAGGATCAGCACCTTGCGAACCGTCCTCGGGGGCTGGCGCCTGGAGCTCGCGGCCGACGCGGCGGCCAGCTGGAGCGACTCCACGACGTTGGCGCCAGCGCTCGCAACCAGGCCCCGGACCCTGGCCCAGTCGTTGATCATCGAACCGGTGTGGGTCTGCGTCGCCGACCGACCCTCGGGCGTTCGTCCACCGATCAGGACCGTGACGGGGAGCACCTTCGCGACTCGCTCAAGCTGCTCGAGAAAGCGCTCGCCTTCGTCGAGCCGCTCGAGGTACATCAGGATCCCGTGCGTGGACGGCCGTTCTGCCAGCACGGCCAGGCCATCGGCGAAATCGATATCGAGCTTGTTGCCCAACGCCAGCAGGACGTCCACGCCGGATCCGAGCTGTTCCAGGCGCCGCGCGATGTGCTGCGCCACGCCTCCGGATTGCGTGATGATCGAGACGCTCCCCGGCGTCCACTGATCGATGTTGGTGACATTCAGGGCGTTCGAGCTGACGTAGATCCCGTACGTGTTCGGGCCGATGACGCGCACGCCCGATTCGGTCGCGCTTGCCTGCAACTCGTCAGCCAGGGCCCGGTCGCCCGACTCCGCAAAACCCCCCGACTGGACGATCGCCGTCGGGATCCCGAGGTCCCCGCATTGGCGAAGGATGGACGGCACCGCTGAGCCCTGCGTGCAGATCACGGCCAGGTCCGCACCAGCGGCTTCCGAGGCGCTGACCAATGGCAGGCCGAAGACCGATCCGCCGCGCGGGTTGACGAGAGTCAACTTGCCCGCATAGCCGCCGGCAAGAAGGAACTCGGCGACGTTGTAGCCCCACTTGCCCGGTGTCGCAGACGCGCCGAAGACGGCCACGTGTCGTGCATCGAGCGCATCTCGAAGGGCACTGGAACCGTCTGTCATCAACATTCCCTCAACTGGATTCGGCTGGATGTTCGTGCCGGGACCCGTTGTCGCTCTCCGGCGGGACGAGGCTGGATCTCGAGGCCGAGCCGCCTGTGCCTCGTACTGGCGCAGCGATCGACGGCCATCGGACGTTGTGGTTCCTACGGTTCTTGTACTTCGGGCGGAGGCCCCGATCCTCGGGCGCGGCCGGCCCATTTGGACACCCGGCGCTCTTCAGGCAGGAGACCCTCCGGGCGAAGCAGGAGCATCACGATGAAGAAGATCCCCAGGGCCCCGAGGCGAAGGAACGGGACGCGGCTGGTGATCTCGTCGGGCAGTGGCAGGGCCGCGACTTGCAGACTGGCGACCCAGAATCCCCACACGACGAACGCGCCAAGGATCGCGCCCCGGTTGTTGCCCGTGCCGCCGACAACGAGCATGACCCAGAAGAGGAACGTGCCCTGCAGCGGCTCGAAGTCCGACGGTGTCAAGGCGCCGCGGTAATAGGCGAACATGGCCCCGCCGATCCCCATGATCGCGGCGCCCAGGACGAACGCCTGAGCCTTGAAGGCGATCACGTTCTTGCCGACTGCCGCCGTGCCGATCTCGTCTTCGCGCAGGGCGCGCAGGACCCGTCCCCACGGTGACCGCACGGCCCGTTCCGATGCCAGGTAGACGATGAGGACGACGACGGCTGTCAGCACCAGGAAGACGATCGGATACGCGTCCGGTCGGAAGAATCCGGCCAGCGGGTGGGGAATCCCGATCAGGCCGTTATCGCCGTTCACGATCCGGCCCTCGACCGTGACGACGGTGCGCAGGAGCTCGGCGATCCCGATCGTTGCGATGGCCAGGTAATCGAGCCGCAACCGAGGCGTCAGCGGAACGATGACGAGAGCCAGGAGACCGGCCGCGCCGGCGGCAGCGACGACCCCGATCAGATGGGGCAGCCACTGGTCGCTGCGCAGGAACGGGAAGAGATCCAGCGCCGGCCCGAAGCCACCGACGTACGTGATGAACTCCGAGGAAGCCGGCGGCGTGACGAAGATCCCCGCGACGTACGCACCGACCAGGACGAAGCCTGCGACGCCGAAGTTACTGATGCCCGCGTACCCGACCTGGACGTTGAGTCCCAGGGTCACGATCGCGTAGATGAGGACGACGAAGCCGAACTGGATGAGAAACGACGCGGTTCCCGCGACATTGCCTGACGAAGCGAGCAGCGGCGGGACGACCAGTGCGAGCGAGATCAGGATGACGATGGCCGGCGTCACCAGGCCCTCCCGACGCCGCGGCAGCAGCCGGCCGATGGTCCTCATTCCTGGGTCTGCAGAAATCCGGCCGAACCGAACAGGCCGTTCGGGCGGAACAGGAGGACGATGACCAGGATCATGAACGCGACGCCGATCTTGTAGCCGGCGTTCACGTAGTTGACCGCCAGCTCCTGTGCGATGCCGACGATCAATCCCCCGACCAGCGCACCCAGTGGGTTGCCGATGCCACCGACCGCGGCGGCGGCGAACAGGGGCAACAGGAGCTGCAGGCCGAGCTGTGGGTACAGACCCGCCTGGACCCCGAGGAGGCTCCCCGAGATCCCGGTGACCGCCCCGACGATGATCCACGTCACCACGACCACCCTGCCGACCGGGATCCCGGATGCGCGAGCGAGGCTCACGTTGTCCGACATCGCCCGCATCGCCCGTCCCATCTTCGTTCGGTAGATCACGAAGAACGTCGCTCCCGTGCAGACGATCGCGGCGGCGAACACGAACAGTTGGTCGTCCTTGAGTTGGATGCCGAACGGGTACTTGGTCGCGGGAAATGCCCCGAGCGTGATGTGGCGCAGGTTGGGACTCCACACGAGATCGATGACGCTGATCACGACATAGGCCAGGCCGAACGACACGATCGTCAACAGGAGGACGCTGTCACGGCCGCGCCGCCGGATGCGAGAGAACACGAGTCGATCGGTCGCGAGGAATACGAGCGTCAGCACGACCGCCGACGCGATGATGGCGGGGATCAAGCCGTAGCCGAAGCTGAGGCCCGCGATCGGATCCGTTGCGCCAGGGAGGGCGCCGAAATGGAGCGGTACGACGACGTCACCAGCGGACGTCGCTGATCGCTGCACCTGTCCGGTGTAGAAGAAGAAGGTCAGGTACGCAGCGAGCATCATGCTGAGGCCGTGCGCCAGGTTGGGGAACTTCAGCACACCGTACGTCAGGGTGAGCCCCAGGGCACCCATGCCGAGGATGACGCCGGAGATGAGGCCGGCGACCAGCGATTGGGTGTGCGCCGTCGCGATCCATGCGAGGGCAAGGATCAGCGCCGACTGGAAACCGTATCGTCGCGCGAAGGCGGCGATCGCGGGAGCACCCTGCCCGGAGCTGGTCGTTCGGGCTGCGCTGGGGTTCGGGGTCAAACGCCGAATCCTTTCCATGGACGGTGTTGCGTTCGCCGGTCGAGCGGGATCCTGGTCGGAAGCCCGTTCGGATGGCGGGGGTCGGCGTGGAGCAGATACGTTGCAGTCTCCCGGTAAGCGGCCCTACCGGGAGACTGCGAACGCTATGACGACTCGGTCAGAAGGGGGCGCAGAACTTGCAGTCGGGTGCAGCGGTCCACGTGTAGGTACCGCTGGCCTGGTCGTACAGCACGAACCCGTCTGTCGGGAGACTCTTGGTGGCCGCGTCGACGTGCCACATCCGTGAGCCGGTGAGCTGTTGCTCGCCGTTGGGGCCGAACTCCCAACCTCCGGATACGCCGACGTAGTCGACGTCCTTTCCGGAGCCTGCGAGCTCCAACGCGTTCTTGATCGCGTCGACTCCCGAATGGATCTGCTCACCCGGGGCGTTGGCGACGTCCATCATCGCGTCGCGGATGGCCTGCGTGTCGTTCGAGTTTGCCTTGGCGGCGGCCAGTGCGGCGATGATCACCGAGTCGTACGTCATCTCCATCAACGGCACGGCTGCGGGTCCACCGTAGAGTGTCGCGTAGTTGGTTCGGAAGAACTCGAAGTCCGGTCCCGGCAGGCCGGAGCCGCTGAAGCCCTTGGACCCGTCGAGCGCGTCCCAGCCGACCGTCTCGAAGAGGCTGGGCGTCTCCTGGTCCTCGCCCATGTACCAATGCTTTACCAGCCCGTGCTCGATGGCGTCCTTGGCGAACACATCCAGCTGGCCTTCATTTCGTGCGCCCGTCGCCACGGTGTCACGCCCGAGTGCGGTGCACTTCTGCGCTTCGGCGAGGTACGACGTTGCGGG
>JAXDKY010000262.1:0-3051 GCA_034666885.1 Chloroflexota bacterium | reverse complement strand
CCCGAGGCGGGCCAGCAGTCGAGTCAGCGGTCCGCCGGCGAACGCGCTGACGCCGTATGAGCCGAGGGTCGCGGCGCGCACGATATCGGCGAGGGCACGGCCGGTGACGAGGGATCGGCCTGGTGTCGGACGGATGGCCACGCGGGCTGGGTCCTCCCTGCGGGGGCGAGGTCGGGCGCTGCTCGAGCGATGGTCGGGCCGGGGACCGCCTCGGAGGAGCGGGCCGGAGCGTGTGCTATCATACCGCCCCGCTCGGGCAGAACCTGTCCGGCACCCCATTTGACACGCTCCCTGAGGATACGCATGGCCCGCTCCTGCGCGATCTGCGGCAAGGCTTCGATGGGCGGATTCAACCCGCAGTCGTCGGGCATGAACCGCGTCCGAGCCCACCGCCGCATGCAGCCCAATCTCCAGCCGCTCGTCATCGACGTGAAGGGCCAGCCGACGAAGTCGCTGGTCTGCACGCGCTGCCGACGCACGCTGCTGAAGTCGTCCCAGTAACCCCTCGCCGGCCCCGCCGGCCGATCGCTCTCCATCTCCCGACCGGGTCCCAAATGGCCCGGTCGTTGCGTGTCCGGGAGGGCGACCCGGGCCGCCTCAGCGGTCGTCGGTGTCGAGCCAGATCGTGAACGGTCCGTCGTTCGTGAGGTTGACCGCCATCTCGGCACCGAAGCGTCCGGTGGCGACCTCCGCGCCCAGGTCCTTCAGGGCCGCCGCCATCCGTTCGTAGAGCCGTTCGGCCTGGTCGGGGGGCGCCGCACCCGTGAACCCTGGCCGCCGTCCGCGCCGCGTATCGGCGAAGAGCGTGAACTGCGATACCAGGAGCACCGCGCCGTCGACATCGGCGAGCGAGCGGTTGGTGCGCCCCTCCCCGTCCCGGAAGATGCGCAGCTCGGTGATCCGGCGGGCAAGCGCATCGGCCGTGGCCTCGTCGTCGGTCGGTCCGACGCCGACGAACACGACCAGCCCCGATCGGATCGACCCGACGACCTCGCCCTCGACCGCCACGGACGCGCCGTTCGTGCGCTGCAGGAGCGCCCTCAACCTTGCCGCGCCAGCAGCTCGGCCCGCCAGGCGTCCGCCTCGGCCAGGAGTCGATCGCGCGACGGGCCATGGGTCTTGAGCACGTGCGCACCGACGGAGGCCGGGACGAGCAGGTCGTAGTCGCGGACGCCGTCGGGATTGATCTGGCCATCGCCGCGCAACATGATCACCGGGATGCCCGTCGCCTCGATCTCGGCCATGAGCTGATGGGCGAACTGCTTGGGCAGCGACGTGATCGTCGCCATCCGGTCGTGCGGGATCGGCGGCTCCCCGTGGTTGGGGCCGTATTGGTAACCCTCGTCGGCGAGCGCCCGGATGAGTCGGATCTCGCGGCCCATGTCGCGGCCGCGCACGAACAGCGCCGACCCGACGACGAAGACATCGACCCCGTGCGAACCGGCGACTTCAGCCGTCTCGCGGTTGATGCCACCATCGACGTGGATCTCGCCGCCGTACAGCTTGTGTCGCAGGAGCTCGCGCGCCCCGGCGGCCTTGCCCGCTAGCACGTCGGCCATGAACGGCTGGCCGCCGAACCCCGGCTCGACGGTCATGATCAGGACGATGTCCAGCAGCTCGGCGTAGGGCTCGAGCGCGGACAGCGGCGTCGCGGGCTTGACCGCCAGGCCGGCCGCTCGACCGGCGGCCCGGATCGCCTGCAGGGTCGGTGCGATCGGCTCCTCGATCTCGACGTGGAACGTCACCGAGTCGCAGCCCGCGTCCAGGTATTCGTCGAGGTAGCGGCCGGGCTCGCTGACCATGAGGTGCGCATCGAACGGGACCGTGGTCCGCGGGCGCAGCGCCTTGATGGTATTGGCGCCGAAGGTGAGGTTCGGGACGAAGTGGGCGTCCATCACGTCGAGGTGGACGCGATCCGCGCCGGCCGTGGTCACGCGGCGCACGGCGTGGGCGAGGTTCCCGAGGTCCGCGTCGAGGATGCTGGCCGCGATCCGCGCCCGGCCCGTCCCGCGCGGGGTGTCGGTGGCCGGCGCCTTGCTCATGCCGGGTCGCCCGCCGCGACGGTTGGCGCAGGTTCCTCGCTCCGCTCTCCCCGCAACGCCGCCGCGCTCGCGAGCTCCAGACGCTCGCGCCGGCGCGCGACCGCCGGTGCCGGCGGCTCCCCTGCCCGTTCCGCGGCCAGTTGTCCGCATGCCGCCCCGACCTCCTGACCTCGGTTGCGCCGGATCGTCGTGCCGATGCCGGCATCGCCGAGGACCGCGGCGAAGGCCTCGATGACGGGCATGGGGCTGGCCTGCCAGGGGGTGTGCGCGACCTGGTTCATCGGGATGAGGTTCACGTGCGCGTGGTCGCCGCGCAGCAGGTCGGCGAGGGCCTGGGCGTCGAGATCGGTGTCGTTCACGCCGCCGATCATCGTGTACTCGTAGCTGATGCGCCGGCCCGTCTCGCGGGCGTGGGCGCGCGCCGCATCGACCACTTCGGCCACGGGCCAGCGTCGGTTGAGCGGCACGAGCACGTCGCGCAGGGCATCGCGGGCGGCATGGAGGGACACGGCGAGGGTGAACTGCGGCCCGAGCGCGGTCAGGCGGCGGATCCCAGGCACGACCCCGGACGTGGAGATCGTGATGTGCCGCGCCCCGAGGCCGAACCGATGTGGATCGTTCAGCGCCTCGACCGCCGCCAGGACCCGGTCGAGGTTCAGGAGCGGCTCGCCCATGCCCATGAAGACGATGTTCGTGAGTCGCTTGCCGTCAGCGGCCAGGCGTCGGGTTGCGTGGCGCACCTGGTCGACGATCTCGGCCGTCTCGAGGTCGCGCCCGAACCCCAGCTCCCCCGTGGCACAGAACGGGCAGCCCACCGCGCACCCGGCCTGGCTCGAGATGCACAGCGTGTGCCGTTCGCGCGAGACGCCGCGGGCCGGGTAGTGCATGAGGACGGACTCGATCAGCTGGCCGTCGTCGAGTCGATGGAGGGCCTTCTCCGTCAGGCCGCCATCGGCGACACGCAACTCGGAGTCGTGGACGGTATCGATGCGGAAGTCGCGCGCCAGAG
>JAXDKY010000261.1:0-3686 GCA_034666885.1 Chloroflexota bacterium | reverse complement strand
GCTCAGGCGCGCGCCTCCCCTCACGCGCGCGCCTCCCGCACGGCCGTCGCCTCGACGATCACGGTCGTCGCCTTGACCACGCCGGTCGCCTCGTCGCCCTCGCGCAGGTCCATCTCGTCGACCGCCTCCGCTGTCATCAGGCTGACCACGCGATGGGGTCCGGCAAGGATCTCGACGACTGCGACGAGGCCGTCGCGCTCGATGCGAGTCACGATCCCAGGGAACCGATTGCGAGCCGAGCCGCGGACCGTCGGCCGCGGCGACGCCACGGTCGCGGACCGCCGTTCGGCCATGAGGCGCCGCACCTCGGCGAGGGTCACGAGCCGCTGGCCGCCGCCGGATCGCTGGGTCGCCAGGCGCCCGTCCGCCTCCCATCGGCGGAGGGTCTCGGGCGACACGCCGAGCAACTCGGCCGCCTGGCCGAGACGCAGGGTGCCGGGAGCCCGCTCATGGGTCGGCTGCATACCGCGGAATGTAGCGCGGTTTCTGCCCAAATGTCGAGGTATCAGTGCGGAATCACCTAACGATCGGGCGACGAGGCGCGGCGCCCACCGGCGGCCGACGGAACCTGGCGCAGGCTTGCGCAGGGCCAACCCGGACCGTACGATGCCGCTACCCCGCGCTGCCACGTACGGGGCCCGTCCACGTTCCGCTTCGGCGGCTGGATGCAAGGGCCCGCGATGAGCTGACGGGACGGAGGAACGCGTCCATGTCGACGGTGACGTTCGACCACGTCAACAAGGTCTACGGCGACTTCCACGCCGTGAAGGACCTCAACCTCGAGATCGGGGATGGCGAGTTCATGGTCCTGGTCGGGCCATCGGGCTGCGGCAAGACCACCAGCCTGCGGATGATCGCCGGCCTCGAGGAGATCTCCGACGGAACACTGCGCATCGGCGATCGGGTCGTCAACGACGTCCCGCCCAAGGATCGCGACATCGCGATGGTGTTCCAGAGCTACGCGCTCTATCCCCACATGTCGGTGCGCGAGAACCTCGCCTTCGGGCTGAAGCTGCGCAAGGTCCCGAAGCCGGAGATCGAGCGACGCGTCAACGAGGCGGCCGAGACCATCCAGCTCCAGAAGCTGCTCGACCGCAAGCCCAAGGAGCTCTCCGGCGGCCAGCGCCAGCGCGTCGCGCTCGGTCGGGCCATCGTCCGCGAGCCCGCCGTGTTTCTCATGGACGAGCCACTCTCCAACCTCGACGCAAAGCTGCGCGTCCAGACCCGCGCCGAGATCGCCCGCCTCCACCAGCGGCTCAAGACGACCGTCGTCTACGTCACCCACGACCAGGTCGAGGCGATGACGATGGGCACCCGCATCGCGGTCATGAACGAAGGCCTGCTCATGCAGGTCGGTTCGCCGCAGGCCCTCTACGACACGCCGCTCAACCGGTTCGTCGCGGGCTTCATCGGCAGCCCGTCGATGAACTTCGTCGACGTCACGGTGGACGGCTCGGGCGACACGGCTCGCCTCGTTGGTCCGGGCGACTGGGCGCTGCCGACCCCCGCACGACTGCGCGGCATCGCCGGCGACATCGCCGGCAAGAAGCTCGTGGCCGGGTTCCGGCCGGAGCACCTCGACATCGGCGATGCCGGCGGCGACTCGGGCACCTTCCGCGCCCGGGCCGACGTCGTCGAGTACCTCGGCAACGAGGAGCTCCTCCACCTCAACGCCGCCAACCAGGACATCGTCGCGATCGTCGGCTCCGAGCATCGCGTCAAGCCCGGTGACATCGTGAACCTCAACCTCCCGCTCTCGAAGCTGCACCTCTTCGACTCGGAGACGGGCGACGCCCTGACGACGCCGCGCACGGCCGAGGCCGTCGCCTGACGGTCGAGCCGCCCCGACGCGAACCATCGGCCCCGGAGGACGACTCCGGGGCCGATCTCGTCGAGCGCGTCGTGGAGTCGAAGGTCCTCCATCGCGGCAAGTTCCTCGAGTTCCGCATCGACACCGTCGAGCGCGCCGACGGCTCGCGCGCGACCCGCGACATCGCCGGGCACCCCGGGGCCGTCGCCATCGTCGCGCTCGACGCCGAGGATCGTGTGGCGCTCGTCCGCCAGTGGCGGCTGCCGGCGAACGCCGCCCTGCTGGAGATTCCGGCCGGCGGCCTCGATGTGCACGACGGGATCAAGGAGGATCCCGATGTGGCCGCGCGACGCGAGCTCGAGGAGGAGACCGGGATGCGCGCCGCCACGTGGCAGAAGCTGGCGGAGTTCTACTCGGCGCCGGGTTTCACCGAGGAGCTCATGCACCTGTACCTCGCCACCGACCTGGAGCCCGCGGCGGCGGATGGACGCCTCGGGCCGGACGAGGACGAGCGGCTGATCCTGGAGTGGCGGCCGTGGCGCGACGCCGTCGCCGCGGTGATCAGCGGCGAGATCCGCGACGCCAAGTCGGTCGCCGGACACCTGTGGCTCGAGCGTAACCGGCGCATGGAAGGGGCGGAGGGGACTGCGGCGGGGAGCGGGCTACCGGCTTCGACTGGCGAGCGCCCAGCGTCCCGGAGCGGTGATGCGGTCACGGTGAGCTACGGACTCACCCAGCGCGAGGTCGTCGGGGCTGCCGTGAGCATGGCCCGAGGTTCCACCGGGATCCGTCTGCTCGGACTGTTCGTGGTGGTCATCACCAGCATGGCGGTCCTCGCGGGCGACCTGCTGTCCGTGCTGGGCCTGGTAGTCGGCGTGGCGCTCGTGACGGGCTGGGCCGTTGCCCCGTTCGCCTGGTGGCAGTTCCGCAAGCGGCCCGATCTCATCGGAGCGACAACGAACCTGACGGCCGATGCGAGCGGCATCGAGATCGACAGCCCACTCGCCCAGGGTCATATGGCGTGGTCGACGTTTCGGCGGGTCCGCGACGCTGGCGGCTCCCTCCTCTTCGATACTGCCGCTGGGTCGGTGATGATCGTCCCGAAACGAGCCTTCTCCCCGTCCGAGCTCGGGTCCGTGTACCGGCTCCTCTCTCGCAACGGGTTGCTGTCGGGAAACGAGAAGCGGTGATTCCCGCTCGAGCCGCCTAGGCCGAGTCGTCGATGCCCGGCGGGTCCTCGGATCGTGGTGGGCGCTCCGCATCCTGGTTCGTGCCGACGGACGGCGGCCGGCGGGAACCGGATGGCAGCCGCGCGAGCGCATCCCGGTACAGCTTCGATCCCGGGCTCAGCGCGACCGCGAGTCGCAGATGCGTGCCGGCTTCGTCGCGCCGCCCGAGCCGCTTGAGGCTCTGGCCCAGGGCGTACTGCGCGTACGGTGCCGACGGATCGAGCTCGAGCAACTGCTCGAACGTGGCCCGCGCTGGCTCATGCTGCCCGGAGTTGAAGTACGCCCGCCCGAGCGCCTCGAGGATCGACGCCTTGCCAGGCTCGGCCCGATCGGCACGCTCGAGGACGATCGCCGCCTGCGCGTGGTGCCGCCCGTCGAGCAGCGCCTGCCCGCGCTGGAGCAGCTCGTAGGCGGTCTCGGGCGGCGGTGTTTCAGGTTCGAAGCTGGCCTCTGGCTCGTCCATCACCCCGATGGTGGCACGGACGCGGGCGGGATGCTCCGGCGGTGGTCCGGGCGGTTGGGGCGGTCGGGCGCCTTTGCCCGGTCGGTGCCTTTGCCCGGTCGGTGCCTCAGCCCGGTAGGTGCCTTCAGCCCTCGCGGTATGCCGCCAGGTCGACCGACTTCAGCCGCGGCGACTCCGTGATCCC
>JAXDKY010000260.1:0-6018 GCA_034666885.1 Chloroflexota bacterium | reverse complement strand
CGGCGGCTTCGTCCCAGGCGTCGAGGACGTAGGCCAGCATCGGCCGCCCGCACAGCGGGTGGAGCACCTTGGGGAGCGCCGACTTCATGCGCGTGCCGAGTCCCGCCGCGAGGACCACGGCGGTGGTTCGGCCGGCTTGCCCAGGCATGGGCTCGGGACTTGGAGGGTTCATGCGCGGCACCGAGCGGGCGTGGGGCGGTCGTCGCCCGCGCTGCATACGGTGCCCGATGGGCGGAAGAGGGGTGTCATGAGTTGGAGCCCGGATGGTATGGGCGGTCCGCCGGGACCGTCAAGCGCGCCGAGACCGCCTACGGCTTCCGCGCGATGGCTTCGATCTCGATCAGGCCGCCCTTCGGCAGGGCGCCCACCGCGAACGTGGAACGGGCCGGCGGCGGTTCCGGCATGAACGTCGCGTAGACGGCGTTGACCGCGGCGAAGTCGTCGATGTTCGCGAGGAACAGCGTGGTCTTGACCACGTCGTTCATCCCGACGCCGGCCGCATCGAGCACCGCGCCCAGGTTGCGCAGGGCGCGCTCGGCCTGCGCCGCGACGCCGCCATCGACGAGGTTGCCGCTCGTCGGGTCCAGGCCGAGCTGGCCCGAGCAGAACACGAGGTCCCCGCTGGCGATCCCCTGGCTGTACGGGCCGATGGCAGCGGGCGCGCCGTTGGTCGAGACGGCCTGGCGAGTCATGGCGTGCCCTCCTCGTGTCCGGTCGTGATGGTCGTGGCGATGATCGATGGCGGTCCGTCGCCGATCGTCGGGATCGAGCCGGCGACGACGGCCGCCTCGACGACGGCGGCCGCGGCCTGGGCGTCCGCGAGCGAAGGATAGAGCGTCCAGAGGGTCGGGCCGGAGCCGCTCATGCCGACCGCTCGACCCAGCGTTCGGGTCAGGGCACGCTTCACGCCCACAAGGCCGGGCGCGACGAGGATGGCGGCCGGGAGCAGGTCGTTGGCCGAGGCGAGCACCCCGGCCCGGGCGACCAGGTCCGCGCCGGACAGCCCGTTGCCCAGCTCCTGAGCGAGGTGCTCCGAGCTCATCCGCACCGAGCCGTCACCGGCCCCGCGGATCCCGTCGAAGACCGCGAACACGTCTGGCGTGCGGACCGCGACCCGCGGCGTGACCAGCAGGATCCCGGGATGGCCGTGCACGCCCTTGAGCGGGGTGAGGCGCTCACCGCGTCCCTCGACGAGGGCCGGCGTCGCGCGCACGAAGAACGGCACGTCGGAGCCGATCGAAGCCGCCGCGTGCGCGCGGCGCTCGGGGTCCAGCTCGGCGCCCCACGTCTCGAGCGCGCCATCGAATGCGGCCGCCGCATCCGAGGAACCGCCGCCGAGCCCGGCGGCAACGGGGATGTGCTTGTCGAGGCGGGCAGCGAGCGACGAGGTGGCCGGCCGGCCAGGTCCCTCCCCTACGGCTTCGCGGGCGGCGGCGATCGCGCGCAGGACGAGGTTGTCGGCCACAGGCCCGGCGTCGAACCCGGTGACGTGCAGGGTGTCCTCCCGGGCGCTCGCGCGGGCTGGAGCGAGGCTCAACCGATCGGCCAGGGTGAGCGGCACGAACACCGAGTGGAGATCGTGAAAGCCGTCCTCCCGCCGTCCGACGACGGCCAGGGTGAGGTTCAGCTTGGCGGGCGCCAGCCGGATGACGGGGCTGAGATGCGGGTCCGGCACGCCTCAGGCGTCCCCGGAACGCCGGCCGCGCCAGTCCTCGCCGATCGGCCCGAGGGCCTCCTTGAGCGCCAGCCACTCCCCGACCGCCACGGTCTGGGGGCGCCGGTCGGGGGCGATGCCGGCCGTCTCGAGGGCCGCGGCCACGCGCGCCGCGTCGAAGGGGAGCTGCCGCGCGAGCACGTTGTGGAGCATCTTGCGTCGCTCGCGGAACGCGGCCTGGACCAGCCGCCAGAGCTGGTCCTCCTCCTCGGCCGGGAGCCGGTCGTCGGCGTCGAACGGCTCGACCACGATCACCGCCGATTCGACGGCGGGCTCGGGCTCGAAGGCGCCCGGCGGGACGGCGAAGGCGACGCGGACGCGGGCGTGGTACTGCACGAACACGGACAGGTAGCTCATCTTCCCGGGAGGAGCCGCGATCCGTTCCGCGACCTCGCGCTGGACCATGAGCACGAGCCGGCGCGGTCGCGGTGGGGCCCCCAGCAGCGCGTGCAGGATCGGGCTGGTGATGTGGTACGGCAGGTTGGCGACGACGTCGTAGGGCGGCTCGACGAGCTTGACCAGGTCCTGGTCGAGGGCGTCGCCTTCGATCAGGCGCAGCCGGCCGCCTTCGATCGGCGCCTCGAAGCGTTCGCGGAGGAACGTCGCGAGCCCGCGGTCGAGCTCGACGGCGGTCACGCTGGAGCCGGCTTCGAGCAGCCCGGCCGTCAGGAGACCGAGGCCCGGCCCGATCTCGAGGACCCGGCCGCCCGTTTCCGGGTCGGCCACCTCGAGGATCTGCGAGAGCACGTCCGCGTCGGCCAGGAAGTTCTGCGACAGCGCGTGGCGGGCGCGAAGGCCGGCAGCGCGCAGCGTGGCTCGGACGTCGGCCGGGTCGATGGCGACGCGGGCGCTCACCGGGTCGCCAGTGGCAGCGAGGTTCGCGCATCGAGGTCGAGGCCGGCTCGTTCGCCGGCCAGGAAACGTCGTGCGCCCGCCGCGCCGATCATCGCCCCGTTGTCCGTGCACAGGCCGGGGCGCGGCACGATGAGCGGCAGGCCGAGCGTTTCCGCCTCGTGGGCGAGCCGGGCCCGCAGCGCCGCGTTCGCGGCCACGCCTCCGCCAAGCACGATCGAACGGGCACCGATCGCCTTGGCGGCGCGAGCCGCCTTCGTCGCGAGCACGTCGACGACCGATTCCTGGAACCCCCACGCGAGCTCCGCGGTGGTTGCCGCCGAGAGGGTGGCGGCCGGGTCGTCGGGCGGGAGGCCCTCCTCGGCCCGAGCCTCGGCGATGACGCGCCGGGCCGCGGTCTTGAGGCCCGAGAAGCTGAAGTCGTATGAGTCGCCCATCCAGGCCCGCGGGAAGGCGACGTCGCGACGCACGGCGTCTTCGGCGGCCTTCTGGATCGCCGGCCCGCCCGGATAACCGAGCCCCAGGAGCCGACCGACCTTGTCGAACGCCTCCCCTGCCGCATCGTCCACGGTCGCCCCGAGGAGCCGGTACGTCAGGTGGTCGCGCATCTCGGCGAGGAACGTGTGGCCGCCGGACACGACGAGCGCCACCAGCGGGAACTCCGGCTGAGGCTTCGTGGCTTCGTCCTCGCCCGGATCGACCAGCCAGGCCGCGTACACGTGCCCCTCGAGGTGGTTCACGCCGATCAGGGGCTTGTCGTGCACCCACGCGAGCGCCTTGGCGAAGTTGATGCCCACGAGCAGCGATCCGGCCAGGCCCGGGCCGTAGGTGACTGCGACGCCGTCGACGTCGTCCCACGACACGCCGGCGCCGGCCCAGGCTTCATCCAGGGTCGGGACGATCCAGCGCAGGTGGGCCCGTGCCGCGACCTCCGGTACGATCCCGCCCGACGGCGCGTGCAGGGCGACCTGCGACGCCACCACGTTCGAGAGGATGCATCGGCCGCCCTGGATGAGGGCGATCCCGGTCTCGTCGCACGACGACTCGACGGACAGCAGGAGCGGTCCGTTCACGCGGAGCCTTCGGCCGGGGCGGGTGGCTCTTGCCGGCCGGCCCGCTCGGCGGGCTCGGTCGGGGCCGGCGCTGCATCGAGCGCGGCCCGCAGGCGCTCCAGGCGCGCCCGCATGGCGGGCTCGGCCAGCGGCTCGGTCGTCATGATCAGGGCGTCCTCGTTGTCGTCGCTGTAGTAGCGCGGCCGCAGCCCGACCGGTCGGAACCCGTACTTCTCGTACAGCTTCCGGGCGGGGAGGTTGGAGAGGCGGACCTCGAGGGTGGCCTCGTGCGCGCCGCGGTCCATCGCGATGTCCAGGAACGCGACCAGCAGCCGCTCGCCGATCTTCTGGCGCCGCCAGGCCGGGTGGACCGCGAACGTCGTGATGTGCGCCTCGTCGACCATCAGCCACATTCCGCCGTAGCCCGCCACCGTGTCGCCGATCCTCGCGACGAGGTAGTGCGCGAGCCGGTTGCTCTCGAGCTCGCTCTGGTAGGCGTGCGGCGGCCAGGGCGAGGTGAAGCTCGCCTGTTCGATCGCGTGGATGGCGGGGAGGTCGTCGAGCTGCATCGGCCCGATGACCACCCTCACCGGGGGTCGCGCGACCATTCGACGGTCCCGCTCGAGGCGCGGACCCCACGGGGGAGGGTCACGTAATCGGGCACGAGGGTCTCGAGCTCGGAGATCGGCGACCCCGCGGCCGTGACCGCCCCGGTTGGCGCCAGCTTCGCCGCCCCGGCGCGCAGCAGCGCCTGCCCGAGGCCCGCTCGGGCGGTCTCGCCGCGCGCCACAGCCGCCTTGGGCGCCCGACCGTCGAGGTCGACCGCCACGAGCCGCTCACCCGGAACGAGGTCCGGCTCCTCCCCGGCGGGGAGTGGCACGGGCCGGGTGCCGGCACGGACCACGAGTCGATCGTTCGGCCCGGCCGGGAGCATGAGGACGGTCGGCGCATCGTGCCCCTCGGCTCCCTCGAACGCCTCGATGAGCGCCTCCGCGGTCGAGACGCCTACGAGGGGGATGCCCAGGCCGTGCGCCAGCCCCTTGGCCGTCGCGATTCCGACCCGCAGCCCCGTGAACGCGCCGGGGCCGGTGCCGACCACGATCCCCGTGAGCCGCGACCGGCGGATGTTCTGCTCGCCGAGGAACCGCCCGATCGACGGCAGGAGCGTCTCTCCGTGGCGGTACCCGGCCGTCCAGGTCGACAGCCCGTCGGCCACCCCGCCGGGGGTCCCCGTGGCGATGACGACGCGCGTGGTGGCCGTGTCGATGGCGAGGATCGCCTGGCGTCGGCCGTCGTGAGTCACGCGGCCACGTCCAGGTACCGGCGGTAGTCGTCCGAACCGGCGACCAACGTGATGGAGCGCGGCTCGTCCCCCGTCCCGTCGATCCGCACATCGAGCCGGGCGGCCGGCAAGGCGTCGCCCAGGCGCTCGGGCCACTCGACGAGCGTGACGCCCTCGCGCTGGCGTTCGTCGATCAGCCCGCCGGCCAGCGCGTCCTCCGCCGAGGCCAGGCGATAAGGGTCGATATGGAACAGCGGCAGCCGACCGACGTACTCCGCCATCAGGACGAAGCTCGGGGAGGTCACGGTCTCGCTGACGCCGAGGCCGACCGCGAAGGCCTTGGCGAGATGCGTCTTGCCGGCCCCGAGGTCGCCCCAAAGGCACACGAGGTCGCCGGCCTGCGCGACGGTCCCCAGCGCGCGGCCCAGCCGGCTCGTGGCGGCAGGGTCGGCGGACATGAGCTGGCGCGAGGTCGCCGCGGGCGCGGGCATGGTCAGACGAACCGCTCGAGGTCGCCCAGGGGGACCGTCATGACGGTGCCGTCCTCGAAACGCACCGATCCGGCCTCCAGGTGCACGCCACCTGCGAACCGCCGCGGCCCGGCGATCCCGGCCCACGTGCCCTCGCGCCCGCCCAGCGGCCCACCACGAACGCGGACCCAGTCGGACCGCGGTGCCGGCACGTCCACGTCGGCATCGAACACGAGCATCGGCGGGTCGCCGACCACCGCGACTTCGCGCCCCTCGAGCGCACGCAGGACGTCCATGACCGGGCTGGGAAGCGGCCGGCGCGTCGCGCCTTCGAGCACGAGGACCGCATAGGGCGCCAGCCGATGCAGGGCCGCGCGCTGGCGCCGCTCGGATGCCGTGAAGTCGCGCCGCTCCTTGCTCGCCAGGCCACCGACGACGATGCCACGGACGCCCATCGCCCGAGCGCGGGTCAGGGTCTCGGCATCGATCCGGGACCCGACGACGAGGATCGTGCCGGCCAGGCCGACGTCGAGCCCACCGGAGCGCAGCTCCCCATCGCTCCCCGCGGCGATGTGCAGCCGCCCGCGAGTCGGGCCGCCGAGGGCCACGATGCCGTGGAGCGTGCGGCCGGACGCCTGGATCACGATG